>DASTQG010000430.1:0-7147 GCA_035761885.1 Steroidobacteraceae bacterium
TGGGAGACCATGTGCAGGAAGCCGTCGCGCACCAGGTCGTGCAGCGCGCTGAATTCGCGCGTCGGCTCGCCCAGCACCGCGGTGCGGTTGATGTCGATCCAGAACTGCTGCGTGAGGCCCAGCATCTCCAGGATCACGATCTGTCCCGAAGCGAGCGCGCCGTCGTGACGCGTGCGAAAGATCTCCGGCAGGAACTCGCCGCGGAAGGCGCCGCCGAACAGCATCGCGCCGTCGTCGACCGGGATCACGTCGTTGCGCGTCATGAAATCGGCGATGTCGCACTGCACGTCCGTCCAGACCATGCCGGGCCGCACGCGACTCGCGGCGAACTCCACGATGGCGTCGCCGATCGCGCCGATGCGGCGGAACGCCTCCAGCTCCGGAGCGGTCTTGACGATGCGCGCGCGCACCATCGCATCCAGCGCATCCTCGACCTTGATCTCGCCACAGCCGTAACGCGAGGCGAGGAGGGTGCCGACGCGCAGATCGTCGAACCCGATGCGCGCGTGGGCGAGGCCGTGCGCACGCAACGCCGCCGCGAGCGCGGTCATCACGTCGGATTTGCACTCGCCCTTCACGCGCTCGCCGAAACCTTGCACGACCGCATCGGCGAGCGCGCTCGGCCTGGCGTCCGGGTCCGGCGCGCGCCCCATCTGGCAGAAGTTTAGGAGCTCGAACACCCGCAGCTCGTCCGCGCGCACCGGTGTCGTGCCGTCGGCGCGCAGCGGCAGCAAACCGAGCAGGGCCTGCGGCGCGAGCAGGACCACCGGACCGCGGCGCGCGACGATGGCGGCGCTCAGCGGCTCTTGCAGGCCCCAGCGCTCCAGCACCGAACCGTAACCGGTCGTGTAGACCACGTCGTTGGGATGCGTCAGCACCACCGCATCGAGGCCGTCGCGCTCGAGCTCGGCGCGTACGCGCACGATGCGCGGATCCGGGTGCGACTCAACCGACATGGTCGAAGAACTCGATGTCGAAAGGCTTCTCGAGGCACTCGACAATGGGCGGCACCAGCCGCTCGTGGAACGGCGTGGTCTGGTGATACTGGAACGCCGCCTCGTTCTTGAAACGCGCGTACACGATGTAGGTGCGCGCCGCCTCGCGATGGCGCAGCACGTCGTAGACGTAAGTGTCGGGCTCCTGCTCGTGCGTGAGCTGCGACAGCTCGCGCTGCAGGCGCTCGAAGTCCGCTTCCTTGCCGGCCTTCACGACGAGTCGGGCGATGAATGTGCTCATGACTTGTTCTCCAGCTCGCGCACGAGCTCGTCTCGCAGTCGGAATTTCTGAATCTTGCTGGCCGACATGGGCCACTCGGTCACGAAGCGCACGTGCCGCGGCACCTTGAAGCTGGCAATCTCCTTGCGGCAGTGCTCTATCAGCTCCTGCGCGCTCACCTGCGAGCCCTCCTTGCGCTCGACGAATGCAGCCGGCACCTCGACCAGCCGCTGGTCGGGCACGCCGACCACCTGCGCGAGCTTCACGCCGGAGTGGCGCGCGAGACACCCCTCGATCTCCGCGGCCGCCACGTTCTCGCCGCCGACCTTCAGCATGTCCTTGATGCGGCCGTGGAACAGGATGGTGCCGTTGGCATCGAGCGAGCCGATGTCGCCCGTGTGGAACCAGCCGTCGCGGTCGAGTGCGAGCGCGGTTTTTTCCGCGTCCTTGTAGTACCCCTCGAACAGGCTGTAACCGCGCACCAGCACCTCGCCGCGGCTGCCCACGGCCACGCGCTCGCCGGTTTCCGGATCGAGGATGCGCACTTCCAGGCCGGGGAGCGGCGTGCCGAGGCGCGTCACCCGCGACTGGTGCGGCTCGTCGGGCGATCCGGTACAGACCGTGCCAGCCGCCTCGGTCATGCCGAAGCTGCCGACCTGGATGGTGTCGGGCATCGCCTTCTGCATGGCCTCGGCGATACCGGGCGGCTGCACCGCGAAGTTGCTGTTCATCAGGCGCACGCGCGACAGGTCGGCGCGCGGGAAGTCGGCGTGATGGATCAGGTCGGACATGATGGTGACGAAGCACGGGTAGGTCGCGGTCGCCTGCTCGCTCGCGAGCATGCGCAGCGCCACGCCGGCATCGAAGTACCCCATGGTGAGATAGGTCCCGCCGACGTCGAAGATCGCGAGCATCGGCAGGATCGCTGCGATGTGGAACATCGGCAGCGGGGACCAGAAGCGGTCGGCCTGTGTGAGCTGGTAGCGGTGGCGGCCGAGCGCGATGGAATTGCGCACCATCGCCTCGTGCGTGATGAGGCAGCCCTTGGGGTTCGCCGTGGTACCCGAGGTGTAGAGCATGAGGCCGATGTCGCGCAGGCGAACGCGCAGGCGGGCGCGATGCACCTCGTCCTCCGGCACTTCGCCCGCGGCCGAGCGGAAGGTGCCCGCGTCGAGAAACCCCCGGGGCGGGGAGTCGCCCAGCACCACCACGTTGCGCAGTTTCGGTGCCGCGGGCACGCGCAGCGCTCGCGGGTCGCCGCCCGAGCCGATGCCGGGCAGCGCTTCGGTCAGACGCTCGACGAAATTGACCTTGTCGGCGATGCGATCCGTGGTCACGACGGTCACGAGGTCGCCGTTCTCGATCACGTAGGCGAGCTCGCTCGGCCGGTAGCGCGCGTTGACCGGCACGGCCACGGCGCCGCAGAAGGCGATCGCGAAGAAGGTCTCGACGAAATCGAAGCCGGTGGGCAGCAGCAGGCCGACGTGCTCGCGCGGCTTCACGCCGATCGCCTGCAGCGCGCGAGCGCGCGTCAGGGCGCGCGACACCAGCTCGCGATAGGTGAGCCGCGCGTCGGGCAACACCAGCGCATCCGCGTCCGGATACTGATCCGCCGTGGTGAGCAGCAGATCGCCGATGGTGGTGGCGCGGATGCGCGCCCTGCGCAGGTCTTCGCTCATTTCGCGTCGGGTAGCGGATCGCCAGGAAGCGGATCGCCAGGAAGCGGATCGAGATACTCGCGCTGCCAGGTTCCGTCGAGGCAATCGACGAGGGCGGGACCGATCTCGGCCAGCCACTTCGAACTCATGTGCCGGTGCTCGGCGGCCTCGTCGACGAACGATTCGACCACCGCATAGCGGCGCGGCTCGCGCAGCTTGAAGAACGCATACCAGAGCGTGTCGGGTTCGTTCTCGTGCACGTGCGCCTCGAGCTTGCGGCACAGCGCGACGTACTCCGCTTCGCGCCCTTCCTTGACGGTCATGCGCGAGATGAAAGTGAACTTGGACATGCCAGACTCCCCCGCGGAACGGCGCGTCGATCCTAGCACCGCCCCGGTCGGTAAGAAACAGTCAGGACTGTTTTTTTCAGACCGGCGCCGGTAGACTTCAGCGCCACCCAGGGCATCTGACCCTGCGATGGCCAGAGCGCCGCGCCAGCTTGGAAAAACCTTTGTTGACAGGCATTTATCATCGCGTCGGACCTGCCGGCGAGTTCGAGCCGGGACAGATGCGGGGCGCCACTCTCGAAGGCCGGGAGGTCGTGGTGGGCCTCACACGAGAGGGTGTGTGGTTCGCGCTCGACAATACGTGCACCCACGCCTACGCGCGCCTTTGCGAAGGGCGGCTGCGCGGCAACCGCCTCATGTGCCCTTTGCACGGAGCCTCTTTCGATGTGCGCGATGGGAGCGTGCTCGGTCCGCCGGCGCCCGCGGGCCTGACCGCGCACGCAGTGCGCCTGGTCGATGGTCAGGTCGAGGTGGCGCTCAGCGGACCCTGATGGGATCGGTGCCGTCCCACTCGCGCGCCGCGCGCTTCATGTGCTCGAACGCCGCGAGGATCCTGGGCGTGGTCTCGATCAGCTCGAGCATCGTGCCGTCGTGGCGCACCGTATCGACATATGCGAAACGCTGACCGATCGCCGTCGTTCCGTCCTGCACGATGCGGGTGCGCCAGCCGTTCGCATCGAGTGCCGCGTCCAGGTCGGGCACCAGCGCCCCGACGTGCTGCAACCCCTCGCCGCTGCGTTCCAGAAAATCGCGGTAGATCGACGGCGCATCGTTGTGCTGCTGGACCAGCTCGATCTGCTGTTCGCCCGTGTAGGCGATGGCGACGCTCATGTCGATTTGCGCCGGGGAGCCACGGTAGCGGCACTCGCGAAACGCGATGTGCTCCATCACGAAGAAGGGACCGACGCCGAGCTCGCGCGCCCAGTGCTCCGCCGCCGCGCGCCAGTCGCGCACGACGTAGCCGTTCTGCAGGATCGGTCCGACGCGCCGGCTCATTTGCGCTGATCGAAGCGCCGGCTCACCATCGCGCCGGCAATGTTGACCTTCTGGATGTCGACCGCGCCGCCGGCGATGCCCCAGCCCCACGCATCGCGCAGCCGGCGTTCCATCGGATACTCCTTCGAGTAGCCGTAGCCGCCCATGAGCTGCACCGCGTGGCCGCAGACTTCGCGTGCGATCTCGTTCGCGAAGCACTTCGCCACGGAGGACTCGAGCACGCTCGGCAACCCGTCCTGCGCGTTGCAGGCTGCGCGCTGGATGAGCAGGCGCGCAGCGTCCACGCGGATCTGCATCTCGGCGAGCTTGAGCTGCACCGCCTGGAACTCCACCAGCGCCTTCCCGAACTGCTCGCGTTCCTGCACGTACGCCACCGCGTCCTCCAGCGCTCCGGAGGCCTGCGCGAGCGCCATCGTGGCGTTGCCGCAGCGCTCCAGATCGAACGCCTCCATCAGCTTGCGAAAGCCGCCCGCAGGGACGACGACGTTGTCGGCAGGCACTTCGACGTTGTCGAAATAGAGATCGCTCGACGGCACGCCGCGAAAGCCCATGAGCTGCTCGGGCCGGCCGAAGGTGAGGCCCTTCGTGCCCGCTTCCACGTAGACCGCGCCGATGCCCTTCGCACCGGGGTCATCCGACATTCGGCAGTACACGACGTACCCGCCCGCGTGGCCGCCGCCCGAGCACCAGCGCTTGGTGCCGTTGAGGCGCACGCGATCCCCGCGTACTTCAGCCCGCGTGGTGAGATCCGTGAGTGCGGTGCCCGCCTGCGGCTCGGACATGGACACGGCCACCATCAGTTCGCCGCGACACACCGCCGGAACGATGCGTTCCCTGAGCGTGCGGCTGCCGAACCGCTCGATCGCGCGCACCGGGCCCACGCAGGATTCGAACACGGGGAAGGCGACGGCGGAGGAAACCTTGGCGAACTCCTCCAGCACCAGCAGTGCTTCGAGGTTGCCCAGGCCCAGGCCGCCGAGCTCTTCGGGCACGTTGATGCCGAGGAACCCCAGGCGCGCGTACTCGGCGAAGAGCGCATGCGGCGGCGGCTCGCCGCTTTCCTCGCAGTGCCGGGCGATCTCGGGCAGGCGCTCGCGCGCGAAACGGCGGGCCGATTCCTGCAGGGCGCGTTGCTCGTCGGTCAGTCGAAAGTCCATGGTCTCTCCGCAGGTCGTACCATACCCTCATGAGCGAACAGATACTGCAAGGGCTGCGCGTGCTCGACTTCGGGCGCTACGTCGCCGGCCCGTACTGCGCGACCCTCCTCGGCTATCTCGGGGCCGAGGTGATCCGCATCGAAAAGCGTGCCGGAAGCGAGGACCGCTACATCGCGCCCTGTGCCGAAGGCGGAGAGGGCGGCGTGTTCTTCCAGACCGCCTGCAACAAGCGCTCGCTCACACTCGAGCCCACGACACCGCGCGGGCGCGAGATCGTGCAACGCCTGGTGCGCAGCGCAGACGTCGTGGTTGCGAACCTGCCGCCGGCGGCGCTCGCATCCATGGGGCTGGACTACGCAACGCTGCGCGCGCTCAAGCCCGGCGTGATCCTGGTGACGCAAAGCGCCTTTGGCGAGTCCGGTCCCTATCGGGACCGCGGCGGCTTCGACGGCGTGGGGCAGGCGATGTCCGGTGCGATGTACATCACCGGCACGCCCGGCCATCCGGCCAAGGCTGCGGCTCCTTACGTGGATTTCGGGACCGCGCTGCTGTCGGCGTTCGGAACGCTCGCCGCGCTTCTGCATCGTGAGCGCACGGGCGAGGGCCAGCATGTGCAGGCGTCGCTCCTCGGCACTGCGCTGGCCGCATTCAATTCGCACCTGGTGGAGCAGGGAGTGACGCAGATCGGGCGAGTCGGCACCGGCAACCGCGTGCAGACCTCCGCGCCTTCCGATGTCTTCGCGACGCGCGACGGCCATATCCTCACGCACGTGGTGGGCGATGGACTGTTCCGGCGCTGGGCGCGGCTCATGGGTGAGGAGCAGCGCTGGGCGCAGGATCCGCGCTTCAACGGTGACCAGAATCGCGGCGACAACTCGGGGCCACTGCTCGAACGAATGCGCGCCTGGTGCGCTGAACGCACTACCGCGCAGGCGCTCGAGGAGCTGGAGCGCGCAGGACTCCCGGCCGGCCCGGTGCTCACACCGCAACAGGCGCTCGACGACCCGCAGGTCGCGGCGATGGGCTTCCTGAAAATGGTTGCGGACTATCCCGGCCTGGCGCGGGCCGCGCCCGTGGCCGATCTGCCGGTGCGGCTGTCGCACACGCCGGGCGGCGTCATCTCGCGGCCGCCGCTGCTCGGCGAGCACACGGACGAAATCCTCGGGCAGCTGGGGTATTCCGCGGCGCAGATCGCTTCGTTGCGCGCCGACGGGATCGTGTGAAGATCTCACAATCGCGTCACGCGATAACCCAGCCGCGGAAAGTGCACCAGCACCTCGCCGCAGGCCGGATGCGAGCGGCGCACGGCGATCTCGTTCGCGCGTGCGATCACCACGAGGCCTTCGACGAACCCGCGCTGAGTATCGTCGGGCGCAACTCTCACCGCCATGCCTGCCGCGAGGCCCTGCGCGTCGCGCGCATCGATCGCTTCGTGAAAGTCGCGCGGTGCGTTGCGCGCCTCGGCGAAAGCGGTCTGCGCGTCGATTTCGGTGCGCTGCCCTTCGCCGAGCGCGGCCACGCGCGCTTCCCACGCCGGCAGGTACTCGAGATCCGCGAGGAGATCGTTCACCACCGCCATGCCCGCGCGTGTGAACCAGGGTGTGCCGAATGCCTGGATGTCGGCCATGCCGGGCGCATCTCCGGTGAGAAAACGCCGGCCGTCCGCGAGCACGCCGTTCAGGAACGAAGCGTGCGCGCGCAACTGCGACTTGGAATGCTCGAGATCCGCGGCGGCGCGCTCGAAGTCGATGTCGGAGAACAGGCGCACGCGGTC
>DASTQG010000431.1:0-6729 GCA_035761885.1 Steroidobacteraceae bacterium
CTGCTCGACGTGCTCGACGCAACGGGCCAGGCGTTCGCGCAGGTGCCGGGCGTCACCATCGATGCGCTCAGCTTTCGCGGCAACGTGCTCGATCTGAAGGTCGCGGCCAAGGACGTGACCAGTCTGGATCGCCTGCGCACCCTCGTCGTCGAGCGCGGCATGCAGGCGGAGCTGCAGTCCTCGAACGTTCGCGAGGAAGGCGTCGAAGGACGCATCCAGATCAGGGGGCGGGCGAGCTCGTGAGCGCACTGGAAAAGTTTCGCGCCTGGCTCGACACGCTCGCCGAGCGCGAGCGGCGCATGGTCGTGTGGGGCGGCATCGGCGGTGCGATCGTCCTGTTCATCGGTCTGCTGGTGGTGCCGCTGTACGCGGCCGCGGGCAAAGCCGGCGATCGTGTCGCCCAGAAGGAGGAGGATCTCGCCTGGATGCGCAGCGTCGCCGCCGAAGTGCGCGCGGCGGGTCCCGTGCAGGCAGGTGCCAGCGGCGAGTCGATGGTCGTGACCGTCGACCAGACCGCGCGCGCCGCGGGACTGGGCAGCTTCCTGGCAGGATCCCAGCCGAGCGGCACCGGCGGCATTCGCGTGCAATTCTCCAACGCGCCCTTCGACCTGATGGTCGGCTGGTTCGCACAGTTGCAGCAGCAGCAGGGGCTGGTGGTGGAGTCGG
Organism: Steroidobacteraceae bacterium; assembly: GCA_035761885.1. Taxonomy (GTDB): domain Bacteria; phylum Pseudomonadota; class Gammaproteobacteria; order Steroidobacterales; family Steroidobacteraceae; genus DASTQG01. Next base: position 667 of record DASTQG010000431.1, read on the forward strand.
CGACCATCGACCGCAGCGGCGCGCCCGGCTCGGTGAACGCCAGCGTGATCCTGAAGAAGGCTGGCTGAGCCTTCACAGCCCACGCTCCTCGATGCGTTCGAGAAATCGCTGGCTCATCGTCCTTGGCATCCTCGCGGTCCTCTGCACGCTCGTCCTGTTCCTGCCCGCATCGCTGGTGACTCGGTATCTGCCTCCCGGCGTGACCACGGGTACGCTGAGCGGCACCGTGTGGAACGGTGCTGCCGATGCTCTTGCGATCAATGGCCGGCCACTCGGCGCCGCGCGCTGGCGGATCCTGCCATCCGACTTCTTTCGCGGTCGTCTCGGCGTGGATGCGCTGCTCGTGAATCAGGATGCTTCGCTGCAAGGCCAGGCCTCCCTCGGCCTGGGCAACTCGCTGCGCCTCTCCAACGTACAGGGTCGCTGGCCGATCGCCGCCTTGCCGATGCGCGCCCTGCCGCCCGGCTGGACCGGCGACGTGCACGTGTCGATGACGGACCTGAGCCTGGAACGCGGCGCGATCGCGACCGTGCTCGGCAATCTCGAGCTGCGCAACCTGCGTGAGCCCAGCACGCTCGAGCTGGGCAGCTACCGTGTCACGTTCGACGAGCAGTCGCGCCAGGGTGAGCAGCTCGTCGGCCGCGTCGAGGATCTGGAAGGTCCCATGGCGGTGAGCGGCACGATCACTCTCGGCAACGATCGCAGCTACGTGCTGGACGGACTGGTTGCCGCCCGCGCGACGGCGCCGCAGTCGATGGCGGAACGGCTGCGCTACCTCGGCTCGCCCGATGCGCAGGGTCGCCGCCCGTTCTCCGTCGCGGGCACGTACTGACCGGCGCCCCTTACTCCACGCCCCACTCTCGCCAGGCGCCGAGCATCGGAAAGTAGAGTCCCACCCGCATCGGCTCGGCGGCGAAGCGCGCCGTCAGCGCCGCGTAGCGGTTGAGCTGCTCGCGGTAACGGCGCACCTCGTTGTCGAGAAACTCCTCCAGCGCTCCGCCCTCGTGCGCGCTGGTCTTGAAGTCCACGATCCAGCGCGTGCCCTGCGCATCGCGGAAAGTGCGATCGATGACCGCATCGACCAGTTCCGTGCCGAGCGTGCCGCTCACGGCCCATTCGCTGCGCACGTCGGTGTGCGTGGGCGCGAAGATCCAGCGTCCCTTGTTATCCTCGAGCGTGCGGGTGAGCGCATCGATGACACGTTCCACCGCTGCCGGGCGTTCCTGAGCGGGCACGCCCAGGGCCGCGAGCAGCCGCGCATAGCGATTGCGCGAAGCCGCGAGCTCCGCGGGGCGCGGCAACTGCCCCATGCGAGACCACCGATCGAGCTCGGCGTGTACCGCGCTGCCCACGCGCCGACTCACCTCGCCCGCCCATACGAACTCGGGGCGCACGTCGCCCGCCGCAGCGGCGCTGCGCAACCCGCGCGCGCGCACCGCGGATTCGGGCTCGGGCAGGCGCCATTGCGAGGAGTTTCGCCGCAACACCGCGTTCAGGACGACATCGGCTGCGGGCGTCGCCGGCGTCGTGTCGCTCTCGAATTGCGCGTGGAACGCGCCACTCACTGCGGGCCACATCAATGCCAGCGCCGAGCCCGCCTCGGGCGCGCCCATCTCGCGCGTGCCGTCGCGCTCGCGCACTTTCACGTGGCCGAAGAGGTGCAGCTCGCGCCGGGCTCGCGTCGCGGCCACGTACAGCAGGCGCCCGCTCTCCAGCGCCGCGCACTCTCGCAAGCGCTCGGCCACGTAGAACGCATGCGCATCGCGTTCGGCTCCCTTGGGCACGATGGGCGCGAGCAGGAGCCCGGCCGCTTCGCCCTCGCGCGGCACTTCGAGCCAGTTCAGCAGCGACGGATCGTTGCGGCTGCGGCCCCGGCCCAGTCCGGGCAGAAGCACCACGTCGAACTCGAGCCCCTTCGCCTTGTGCACCGTCATCACCTGCAGCCGCGGCGAGGCGCCGGGGTCCGGCTCGGCGAAGAGATCTGAAAATTCCTGGTCGAGGAAGTCTCCGGCCGGCAGGGCACCGCGCGCTTCGAGCTTGCGCAGATGATCGAAGTACGCACTGGCGTCTTCCAGGGCTGCGTTGTCGAGCACGGTCGCGGGACCGCCGAGCGTGAGCCAGAACGCCTCGACTCGCCGGCAGAGCGTGCGCCGCGCCGCAGGCGCCAGTGCGCGCTCGAATGCGTCACGCACCAGCCGCACCCGCGACTGGGCGTCATCGGCGAGCCGTTGCACGCGCGCTTCGTCCGCGAGCAGCTGGCGCAGCGTGAGGCCCGCGGCCTGCGACACGAGTTGCGTCAGGTCGGCAAGGGTGAGACCGCACAACGGTGAACGCAGCACCGCCAGCCAGGCGGCGCGATCGGCCTCGTGCAGCAAGGCGCGGGTGATCGACAGCAGGTCCCGTACCACCGGCCTCGATTCCAGGCTCTCCAGTTCCACCGCCTGGAAGCGGATCTGTGCTTCGCGCAGCGCACCCGCCAGGTGCGCCACGTGCGGACGCTGGCGCACCAGAATGCCGATGGTGGCTTCGGGCATGCGGCGGCGAAGATCGGCGAGCACCTCGAGCACCCTGGCGGTCTCCACGGGCGCTTCCGGCGTGAACGAGGCGTGCACGTTGACCGCGCGCTCGAGCGGCGGCACGACGTGCTCGCTGGGTGCATGCCGCACGGCTCCGCGCGAAACACTGTCGGCCGCGGGCAGCACCGAGGCGAACACTTCGTTGCACCACTCGACCAGGCGACGTTGCGATCGGAAGTTGCTGCGCAGCTGCAGCGCTTCCATCGGCACGGTGCCCAGTCCCCGTTCGCGCACGCCCAGGAACAGCCCCACCTCGGCCTGGCGGAAGCGATAGATCGATTGCATGGGGTCGCCCACGCAGAAAAGCGTGCGTCCATCGCCCGGCGTCCACTCGGACGTCAACGCTTCGAGCAGCTCGAACTGGGCCAGCGAGGTGTCCTGGAACTCGTCGACGAGCAGATGGCGCACCCGCCGATCGAGGGCGATCGCAAGCTCCGTCGGCTCGCCTTCGCCGCGTACGGCGTGAATCGCGGCGCGCAGCACTGCCGGATAGTCGACCTCGCCGGTCTCGCGAAACACGAGCTCCAGCTCGCTCGCCGCGATCTCGAGCACTTCGACGAACGCCTCGACCGTGCGCCACTGGTCGTCGGACAGACGCGCGTCCGGCATGGAGCGCAGCCACTTCAGCTCGCGTCGCAGTCCCTCGCTCGCACTCAGTGACTGCGCCTCCTCGAGCACCGTCCGCTTCTCATCGCGCTGCGCCGCGCCGAACCCGTCGCGCTCCGCAAGCGAAGTGCGCCACTCGGGATTGCGCAGATCCGAGGTGACGAGACTGGCCGCGAGCGTGCGCCAGCGCGCTACGTCCTCGAGTCGCGCGCCGGGGGGATCGCTCCGGCCACGCCACGCCGCCAGGACGTGATCGTCGCGTTTGCCGGCCGCCGAGGCGAGCGCTGCGGATAGCCGTGCGAGCCTTTCCTTCGGCATGAGCGCGAGCGTCGCCGTCAGGTGTTCGACGATCTCGCGCGCGAGATCCTGTTCCAGGCGCCGCCGCAAGGCCTCGCCGCGCAGCGAAACGATCGCGGGCAGCCACTGCTCGCGCTTCTCCAGCATCTTCGCAACGTAGCCCGCGGTCGCGAGGACCTGGTTGTCACGGTGCAGGAGCAGGTGGTCCACCGCGGGCCCGCCGGCATCGGTCTCTCCCGCGCGCGCCAGAGCGCGCTGCGCGGCGAGCCGGTACAGCTCCCTGGCGTCGTCCGCGATGCGCAGCTCAGCCCCGGCGCGCGCCAGCACCGGACTCTGCGCCGCGAGTGCGCTGCAGAAGGCGTCGATCGTGTAGATGCGCAGCCGCGCGGGATGACGCTGGAGGTTCCAGCCGTGCGCGTCCGCATGCGCGCGCGCCGCGCGCGCCAGATCGGCGGTCGTGCGCTGGTACTCGCCCTGCCCGACCTCACCGTTTTCCAGCGCCTCCACCACGCGACGGCGCATCTCCGCGGCCGCCTTGCGCGTGAACGTAATTGCAACGATCTGCTCGGGCGCTTCGACGGTGGTGAGCAGTCGCAGAAAGCGTTGCGTCAGCAGCCCGGTCTTGCCGGAACCCGCGGGCGCCTGGACGATGAAGGAGCGTTGCGGATCGAGCGCGCGCCGCCGTGCTTCGCGATCGCCCTGCTCACTCATCCTCGGTCTCCAGCTCCTCGTCCGGATCGCGAGCGCGGATCTCGTCGATGCGGCAGAAGGCATGCAGGTGACAATGCTGGCACGTCTTCGCGCCGCTCTTCGGGTTGACGCGCGCATCGCCCGCTTCGAATTCGGCGACCAGCCGCTGGATCACCTGCCGCCATTCCGCCAGACGCACCGGCCACGCAACCTTCGGGCTCTTGCCGCCGGTGAGACTCGGCGCGGACGATTCGCCGTCGAGGGAACAGGCGCGCGTGCGCAGCTGGGCCACGGCGATTCCGTCCGGGGCCGGCTGCAGAGCCACGGCGTACAGCGGCAGCTGCACGTCATCCGGCCGCTCGCCCCACCACGCCGCCGGCTTCAGCTCGCCGGTCTTGTAGTCGATGACCTGACGTCGCCCGTCCGGATGTGCGTCGATGCGGTCGATGCGCAGATCCATCGCGCGCCCCGCCACGACGGCTGGCAGCGGAACCTCCCGCTCGACGACCTCGAACGGTGCCCGCGCCAGCTCGATGTCGAGCCATTCCTGCAACAGTGCCTCGAGGCGACGCACTTCGAGCCGCGCGAAGCGCGGCATGGATGCCGCGCCGCGATAGTGTTGCGCTATGACTTCCGTGGCCATCTCGGTCACGAGCGCACGCCGTGCGCTCGCATCGAGCGACAGCAACGCTGACTGCGTGCGCAGGCGGCCCCACAAGAGGGTGAGCGCTTCGTGGGCGAGCTTGCCTTTGGTGCGTGGATCGATGCCCGGATCAGGGCGATCGAACGCCTCTGCGCCGAGACGGCGTTCCGCGAAGGCACGCACCGCGCACAACGACTGCAGAGTCAGCGTGCGAGCACCTCCCGCGAGCGGCGCCTCCGTCGGCAACGGTGGGCCGCGCAGGTCCCTGAGCTCTTCGATGGCTGCGCTCGCCTGCACGCGATTCCAGTAGGCGCGCGCCTCGGGTGCCCGCGATTCGAGCGCCAGGTTGGTCTCGAATGGCGCAATCAGCGCCGAAGGCAACGCTTCGTCCTCTTCGACTCGCTTCGGCCAGCTGAAGATCACTTCGCCTGCGCTCGCGGCCCAGCGAGCCGTGAGGCGCGTCGCCTGCGCAAGACTCGCCTCGGCGGAAGCTTCCGGCATCGCGGCGGCCCGCTGCAGGCTCCACGGCAAGAACGGATCCGGACGCGGCGCTCGCGGCCAACCGCCCGCGTGCATGCCGCTGATCCACAGCCCGTCGAAGGCGAGCGCGGGCTCGGTGAGGCGCGCGGTGACGACGACTCGAGCATCGCCGGTTTCAGGCTGAAAGCGGGTGCGTTCGGCGAGCGCGCGCAGCTCCCGATGCAGGCCCGCCGCATCGACCGGGCCGACCAGCTCATCGAGCGTCGCAAGGTCAGCCAGCAGCTCCTTGAACTTCTCGAGCGCCTGCTGCTCCGCACTGTCGCGTTCCGCACGCCCGGGCCAGCCGAGCGCCTGCAACGCTGCGCTGAGCTGTGTGCTCCAGCGGGCCAGGCCCTGTCGGCCCGACATTTGCTGCGGCAACGCGCGAATGCGTCCGATCAGCGGATCTTCGATGCCGAGCCGCGTCGCCTCGCGCTCCAGGCCACGAGCCAGCGCCGCCGCATCGAGCTCGTGCTCAGCGCGTGTGCGCAAGCGCAGATCGATGCGTGCGCGGTCCGCGGAACGCACTGCGGCGTCCAGAAGGTATGGCGATCGCCACCACGCGCTTGCGCTGTCGAAGGGCTGCGCCTGGCTGGCCAGCGCGGCCGCCTGGATTGCGGTTGCAACCAGCGGGTACTCGGAGAGTGCGATGCCGCCTTCGATTGCGTAGCAGGCAGTGCCTGCCACGGGTGCTTCGATCAGGGATGGCGGCTCGAGGAGCTCATCGAAAGT
>DASTQG010000432.1:0-8928 GCA_035761885.1 Steroidobacteraceae bacterium
TCGAGGAAGTCGGCAACGCCGCCTTCGAAGCGCATGCGCGCGAGGCGCGAAGCCTTGCCACTCGCCTCGGCGGCCTCCTGCAGCGCGGCCTCCGAGGCCAGCGCGCGCGAGTACGCGATCAGCGAGCCTTCGGTGTCTTCCAGCGCACGCAGGACGGTCTGCTCGTATTGCGCGAGCGCGCCGTCGGCCCGCGCACGGGCGGCTGAAATGCGCGCCTGCACGTGGCCGAGGTCGAAGATGGCCCACGTGATCGACGGGCCATAACGGTACGACTCGAATTCACCCTTGCCGATGTCCGAGGTATTGAGCCCCACCCAGCCGAAGTGGCCGGTGAGCGAGACCTTCGGGAACAGGTTCGCCACCTCGACGCCGATGCGCGAGGTCGCTGCGGCGAGATTGCGCTCCGCCACGCGCACGTCCGGACGACGGCGCAGCCAGTCGGTCGGTTCGCCGACCGGCGCGAATGCAGGCAGGGCCGGCATCGGTCGTGCGGCGAGGCGCTGTTCGAGCTCGGTCGGCCGGTGACCGGTGAGCACGGCGAGACGGAACTGCGACCGCGCGATCGCCGCTTCCAGCTGCGGGATCGTCGCGGCAGTGGTCGCGAGCTGCGCCTGCGCACGCGCCAGGTCCAGCTCCGTGCCACGACCGCCATCCAGCCGCGCGCGCGTGAGTTCCAGCGTGCTGCGCTGGTTGTCCGAATTGCGCCGCGCCACTTCGTAACGGCTCTGCAACCCGCGCAGCTCCATGTAGTTGCGCGCCACCTCGCTCGTGAGCGTGACGAACGCATCCTGCAGGCCGGCCACTGCACCGCCGAGCTCCGCCGCGCGCGCCTGGTAGCCGCGCGTGTTCAGGAAGATGTCGAACTCCCAGGCGGCATCGAACCCCGCGTCATAGAACTCGAAGTCGAGCCCATCGCCGGGGCCTCCCAGCCCCGCCTCCACCGGGCTGAGCTTCTGCCTGACCTTCCCGCCGCTTGCGGTGACCGACGGCAGGAAATCGAAGGCCGCATCGCGACGCAACGCACGCGCCTCGCGCAGGCGGGCGGCAGCGATGCGGATGTCGTGGTTGGCCCTGAGCGAGTCTTCGATGAGGCCGTTCAGCACATCGTCGTTGAACAGCGTCCAGAACTGCGCGGGCACGACTTCGGCGCGATACGCGGCGCTCTGCTGACCTGCGAACTGCGCTGGCAGCGTGTCCTCGGGCGGCACGTACTCGGGCCCGAGCGCGCACCCGGACAGGACGGCGGAGATCAGCAAAACGAAACTACGCATGACTGGAATCCTGGGCTAGCGGAGCGATCACCGGTTTGCGGGTGAACCGCTCGGCGACGCGCTGGACGACGATATAGAAGACGGGGGTGAGGAACAGGCCGAAGAAGGTGACGCCGAGCATTCCGGCCAGCACCGCCACGCCCATGGCGTTACGCATCTCGGCGCCTGCGCCGGAAGCGGTGACCAGCGGAATGACGCCCGCGCAGAACGCGAACGACGTCATCAGGATCGGCCGCAGACGCAGGCGGCAGGCTTCCATGGCGGCCGCGACCGCGTCCATGCCGCGCTCCTGCAGGTGGCGCGCGAACTCGACGATCAGGATCGCGTTCTTGCACGCCAGGCCCACGAGCACGACCAGGCCGATCTGGGTGAACACGTTGCTGTCCGAGCCCTGGCCGTTGAAGCCGAACCAGTACAGGAACCCGGGCATCTGTCCCGGCGGAAACAGCATTCCGTCGATGCCGGAGATCCACACGCCGGCCATCGCGCACAACAGGCACATCGGCACGATGAGGATCACGGCCATCGGCATCGACCAGCTCTCGTAGAGCGCCGCGAGCACGAGGAACGCGAGCAGCACGCACAACGGAAACACGAGCAGGCCCGTATTGCCGGAGAGCTTTTCCTGGTAGGAGAGATCGGTCCACTCGTAGTTGAGGCCGAGCGGCAGGTTCGCCTGCGCGAGCTTCTCCATCGCCTCCATCGCCTGGCCCGAGCTCACACCCGGCGCGGCGTTGCCCTGCACGTCGGCGGAGGGATAGCCGTTGTAGCGCGTGACGCGTTCCGGCCCGAAGGACTCGCGCACCTGCACCAGCGAGCCGAGCGGCACCATGTCGCCGTCGGCGTTGCGCGTCTGCAGCTCGCGGATGTCGTCGGGGCGGTCGCGGAACGGCGCATCCGCCTGCGCAATCACCTGGTAGGTGCGGCCGAACAGGTTGAAGTCGTTGACGTACAGCGAGCCCAGGTAGATCTGCATCGTCTCGAACACGCCCGACAGCGGTACGCCCTGCTGCTTGGCCTTGTCGCGGTCGACGTCGGCGAACAGCTGCGGCACGTTGATCTGGAACGTCGAGAACGTACCCGGTGCGAAGGTCTTCGCGCCTTCGGGCGTGTACGTCGCGCCCGAGACCTGCTGAGCGGCGTTGTACAGCTCCTGAGTGCCGAGGCTGCCGCGATCCTGGATCTGCATCGCGAAGCCGCCGAGCGTGCCGATGCCTTCCACGGGCGGCGGCGGGAAGATGCCGACGAACGCATCTTCGATGACACCGAACTCCTGGTTCAGCTGGCCGACGAGCTGGTTCAGGCTGGATTCGCGGTCCGCGAAAGGACGCAGGCCGAAGAACACGATCCCGCCGTTGGATGCCGTGGAGAACCCCGCGACCGAAAGACCGGGGAATTGCACGGCGTCGATCACGTCCGGGTTCTTCATCGCGATGTCGGTCATGCGCCTCACGACCGCTTCGGTGCGATCCAGCGAGGAGGCATCGGGCAGCTGCGCGAAGGCGATCAGATACTGCTTGTCCTGCACCGGCACGAAGCCGCGCGGCACCACCCAGAACACCAGCGCCGCCAGCGCGATGAGCACCGCGTAGACCGCGAGAGCGGGACGCGTGCGGGCGAGGAGACGCCCGGTCGAGCGGCTGTACTTCTCCGCCGAGCTCTTGAACACGCGGTTGAAGGGCTGGAACAGCCAGCGGCCGAACAGCCGGTCCATCCAGCGCGTGAGCGCATCCTTCGGCGCATCGTGCGGCCTGAGGAGGATCGCCGCGAGCGCGGGCGACAGCGTGAGCGAGTTGAACGCCGAGATCACCGTGGAGATCGCGATCGTCACCGCGAACTGGCGATAGAACTCGCCGGTGAAGCCGGAGATGAAGGCAATCGGCACGAACACCGCGCACAGCACCAGCGCGATGGCGACGATGGGGCCGCTGACCTCGTCCATGGCCTTGTACGCCGCGGCGCGCGGCGTGAGGCCCGCCTCGATGTTGCGCTCCACGTTCTCGACCACGACGATCGCGTCATCGACGACGATGCCGATGGCGAGTACCAGGCCGAACAGCGTCAGCGCGTTGATCGAGAAGCCGAGCAGCAGCAGGAAGGAGAAGGTGCCGATGATCGACACCGGCACGGCGATCAGCGGAATGATCGAGGCGCGCCAGGTCTGCAGGAACAGCACCACCACGATGACCACCAGCGCGATGGCCTCGAGCAGCGTGATCACCACGGCGTTGATCGACTCGCGCACGAACTGCGTCGGGTCGTAGACCACCGTCCACTCGACACCTTCCGGGAAGGTCTTCTCGAGCTCCTTCATCGTGGCGCGCACCGCGTCCGAGGCCTGCAGCGCGTTGGATCCGGGGGCCTGGAAGATCGGGATCGCCACCGCGTCGCGATTGTTGAGCAGGCTCCTCATGGAGTACTGCGCCGCGCCGAGCTCCAGCCGCGCCACGTCCTTCAGGCGCGCGATCTCACCGTTCTCGCCGGTCTTGATGATGATGTTGGAGAACTGCTCCTCGCTGACCAGGCGCCCCTGCGCGTTGATCAGGAACTGGTAGTCGACGTCCTTGGGCGCGGGCTGCGCGCCCACGCGGCCGGCCGCCACCTGCAGGTTCTGCTCGCGGATGGAGGCGATCACGTCCGCCGCCGAGAGGCCGAGCCGCGCGACCTTGCCCGGATCGAGCCACACGCGCATTGCGTAATCGCCCGCGCCGAACATGAACACCTGGCCGACGCCCGGCAGGCGCGCGAGCGCGTCCTTCACCTGCAGCACGGCGTAGTTGCGCAGGTACACCGGGTCGTAGCGGCCGTCGGGGGAATACAGGTTCACCACCATCAGGAAGTTCGGCGAGGACTTCACGGTGGTGACGCCGAAGCGGCGCACTTCCTCGGGCAGGCGCGGCAAGGCCTGCGAGATGCGGTTCTGCACCTGCACCTGCGCCTGGTCCACGTCCGCACCCGGGCGGAACGTGACGGTGAGGGTCATCGTGCCGTCGCCAGTCGACTGCGAGGACATGTAGATCATGTTCTCGACGCCGTTGATCGCCTGCTCCAGGGGAGCTGCGACGGTTTCGGCGATGACCTGCGGGTTCGCGCCCGGATACTCGGCGTTCACCACGACGGTGGGCGGGGCCACCGCGGGATATTCGCTGATCGGCAGCTGGAACACCGCGATCAGGCCCGCGATGAAGATGAGGATCGACAATACCGCCGCGAAGATCGGCCGGTCGATGAACGACTTGGAGAGTTGCATCTATCGCTCCGGCGGCGGCACGCCGCGGCCGGTCTGCACGTTGATGTCCATGGGCACGGTCGTCGTGGTGACCGGCATGCCCGGACGCACGCGCTGCAGGCCGTTCACGACGATCAGTTCGCCCGGTCGCAGCCCTTCCTTGACGATGCGCAGACCGTCGACCACGCGGCCCAGCTTCACCGCGCGGTACTCGATCGTCTTTTCCTTGTTCACCACCAGCACGTACTTGCGATCCTGGTCGGTGCCGACGGCGCGGTCGGTGATCAGCACGGCCTTGTACTTGCCGCTCCCGAGCAACTGGATGCGCGCGAACAGGCCGGGCGTGAAGAGACCGGCGCCGTTGTCGAAGATGGCGCGCGCACGGATCGTGCCCGTGCGCGGGTTCACCTGGTTGTCGACGAAGACCATGTGGCCTTCGTGCGGAAAACCATCCTCGTTGGCGAGACCCATGAACACGGGGTTCGGCGCATCGCGCGAGCTCTGCCGGTCGCCTTCGCGATCGAGCTGCGTGTAGCGCAGGTAGATCTGCTCGTCGCCCTCGAACTCCGCGTAGATCGGATCGAGCGACACCACGGTGGTGAGGAGCGTTGCGTCCTGCGTGCCGCCCGTGACCAGGTTGCCCTCGGTGATCTCCGCCTTGCTCACGCGCCCTGCGATCGGCGAAGTGACGCGCGTGTAGCCGAGGTTGAGCCGTGCGACGTTCGCTTCGGCTTCCGCCGCGCGCACCGCCTCGCGCGCGACCGCATCCGCGCTCTTGCGCTCGTCGAACTCGTCCTGGGAGATGGCGCCCGCCTGGCGCAGCTTGCTGGCATTCGCGAGCAGCTGGGCAGCGAGTTGCGCCTGCGCGCGCGCCGATGACACCTGCGCCTCGGCGCGCTGCAACTCGGCCTGGTAGGGCTTGGGATCGATGATGAAGAGCAGGTCGCCCGCCTTCACCTCGCCGCCCTCGCGAAAGGCGATGCGGTCGATGTACCCGGTGACCCGCGGGCGGATTTCCACCGAGTCGATCGCCTCCAGCCGCCCGGTGAACTCATCCCACTCCGCGATCTCGCGCTCCAGCACGCTGGCCACGGTGACGGGCATCGCTTGCGGCGCGGGCGCGGCCTGCGGCTTGCAGGCCGCGAGGGTCAACGCCACGACGACGACGGCGAAACCGGTGACGACGCGTCCATTGGACGTCAGCAGTGCAGCAGTCATTGAACAACCCTGTCGACAGGAGATTATTGGGAACGCTTTTGTAGGGGCGAAGACTAGGCGCGCGCGGGGTGGAGGATAAACCGCGCTTGCCGAAATTCACTCATGACTTTCGCGCATCAATGTGCCTGACTCACGACGGGTCCGCCACCTCGGACAGTCGGCCGCGCCGTGCCTGCGATCCGATTGCCGCCGACGTGCGATTTGATTACCGCGGGCGTTGCGCGGTCAATTACGCCTTGGTATCCGTGGCTGGCTCGGGAACAGCGTGGCAAGGAATTCAACGAACACCTGCACCTTGGGTGAAGCGTGCCGGTCCTTGACCCACAGCGCGGACAGCGGTTTTTCAGGCACCAGGCGCCACTCGGGCAGTACGCGGGTGATCAGGCCCGAGGCCAGGGCGCGGTCGGCCATGAGGCTGGGAACGGGGCCGATGCCGATTCCGGCGATCGCGGCCGCGAGCACCGCCTCGATGCTGTTGAACATGAGCTGGCCGGTCACCGGCACTTCCTGTTCCGTCCCGTTGCTCTCGAGCACCCAGTCGACGTTGGTGCCGGTATTCGGATTGAAGAACCGGATGCAGGAATGGCGCTTGAGCTCCTCCGGCGTCTGGGGCACTCCCGCCCGCTCCAGGTAGTCGGGAGCGGCCACCAGGAACACCTCGGGGACGGTGAGCTGCCGGGCGATGAGGCGCGAGTCGGTGAGCTTGCCCACCCGGATCACCACGTCGACGCCCTCGTCGATGATGTCGATGATCCGGTCGTTGAAGCTGATCTGCAGCATGATCTCGGGGTACTGGGCCAGGAAGCGCGGTAACGCCGGCACCAGGTAATCCCGCCCGAACGACACCGGCATGTCGACGCGCAGCCGGCCGCGGGGCCGTTGGCTGGTGGCAGCGACCTCGGCTTCGGCATCGCTCAGCTGCCCGACCAGGTCGCGGCAGCGGGTATAGAAGGAATTGCCTGCATCCGTGAGGCTCAGCGAGCGCGTCGTGCGGTTCAGCAGGCGCACGCCCAGCCGCTCCTCGAGCCGCGAGACGGACTTGCTCACGGCAGAGGGGGTCACGCCCAGGCCCTGGGCAGCTGCCACAAAACTGCCCGACTCGACCACGCGTACCAGCGTTACGATGTCGCTGAGATTGTCCAAGAAGTCCCCCTCCCCAGGGGAAGCCGATCCTGCCTCAATTATTGATGACCGGGGGTCATGAGTGTAGTTCGGCCGCGCACCTTTACGGGGCTCCGCCGTCTGCCTAGTCTCACCGCCACCTGAAATGGAGGATTGCTCGTGTCATGTGGCTGATCTCGCATGCGTCCGGGACCATCGGACGCGCCGTTGTCCAGGCGGCGTCGAAGCGTGGACATCGCGTGCGTGCGCTGGTGCTCGACCCTTCGCACGCAGCGGGCGTCGGACCGGAAGCCGAGATCGTCGTGGCGGGTGTCGCCGACACCGCCGCACATGAACGCGCATTCGAGAACGTCGAGGCTGCCGTCCTCACGGCGCCCCTCGGTTCGGATTTCGTGCCATGGCATCGGGCGCTGGCCACCGCCGCCGCGGCGGCGGGCCTGAAACGCCTGGTGCAGATGAGCGGCCAGGGCGCCGACCTCAATTCCCCCACGCGCATCCTGCGCTGGCTCGGCGACGCCGAAGCCCAGGCGCTGAACGCGGGGCTGCATCCGACGGTGCTGCGGCCCTCCTTGTACATGCAGATGCTGTTCAAGCACATCCCCGAAATGTCCTCGTGCGGCGTGATCGAAGCGCCGTTTCGCTCAGCGCGCTGGGCACTCGTGGACGCGCGCGACGTGGCGGACGTGGCAGTCGAGCGGCTCGAAAGCGGTGCGAAGCCGAGCGTGCGCGAGCTGACCGGCCCGCAGGCGCTTGACTACTTCGAGATCGCGCGTGTCGTCTCCAAGGTGACCGGCCGGCGCATTCAGTACGTCGACGTGTGTTCGCCCAAGGCACGCGGGCGCCTCGAGGCCAGGCGCGTTTCACCGCGCCTGATCGAGGCGCTGATCGAGTACTGGGATTTTCAGGCAGCGAGCCCGTCCGGGCCGCGCATCACGCAGGAAATCGAGAACATCCTCGGCCGCCCGCCCCGCAAGTTCGCGGAATTCGTGAAGGACTATCGCGAGGAGTTCGGCGGCAGTTGCATCGGCGCCATGGCCTGGCTCCTGCGCCGCCGCTGAAAATGTGAATGTCCCCTTTTCAGCCGGGCGCGATTCGCAGAGTTCGCGTGTCGGCACGTGGTTCGCGATCCGGCAATGAGCCCGCGATGCGCTGCATGACGTGCTCCGCCGTCGCGCGCCAGCCCGTCAGCTTCCCACCGTAGATTCCGAGCACTCGCGGCCGCGGCGTGCGATCCGTGAGCAGCAGCGTTTCGCGCGAACGATGGAACGCGTGACCACGCCCGGCTGGCAGCACGCGCAGCCCCGCGAACGCTTCCAGCTCGTGCAGCGGCAGCGAGGTGTACGCCGGAAAGTAGTTGCGCAGCACGGAGGCGAGATAGTGTCGCTCGGAGGCGAGTGGCGCGACCTGGTCCGGGTTGCCGTGAAAGCGCGTCTCCGTCGTGCCCACCAGCGTGCGGCCGTACCAGGGCATCACGAACACCGCGCGGCCGTCGCGCGGGCTCTCGACGTAATAGATGCCCTGGTGCGGAGTGCCGGGAACGATGACGTGCGTTCCCTGCACCAGCTCGAGTGAAGGCACGCCGATCGCCGGCCGGATGCGGTCCGCGACTTCCGCGGCCCACGGCCCCGCCGCGTTGACGACGACGGAAGCCGCGCATTGCTGCTGGGCGCCGTCGTGCGCGTAGCTCACCACCGCGCCGTCCTCGTTGAGCTCTGCGCCGACGAACATCGCAGGCACCGCGAGTTCCGCGCCCAGGCTCTGAGCCGAGCGCATGACCGCGCGCGTGAGTGCCGCATCGTCAGTCTGCCCGTCGTAGTACTGCAGAACCGTCTGCAGTCCCTCGGTTTTCAGGCCATCGAGCTGGTCCCATTGCGAACGCGGCACCCTGCGAAAGCGAGTGCCCGGCCCGAGACCGCCGAGCACGGCGTACATCGTGAGCCCGATCCGCAGCTGCCACGGCCGACGGCGCGTCTGGCGATAGACCGGGATCAGGAACGGCACCAGCCGCACCAGCTCCGGCGCGATGTGCAGCAGGATGCGCCGCTCGCGCAGGCTCTCGTGCACGAGCCGCAACTGGCCGCTCTCGAG
>DASTQG010000433.1:0-2104 GCA_035761885.1 Steroidobacteraceae bacterium
CATGGAACGAAAGATCTGCCGGGCCGCCTTCGGCCTGGCCGTTCGGCAGTCCCAGCGAGGGCAGGCCGGTCGCCACGCGGGTGAATCCGTTGACGGCGTGCGCATCGATGCGCGTGATCGCTCCGGTCTCGCCATAGCAACGCGGCACGGGCGCGACCGGCGAGGGGACGCACGGGCCCGGACCGCCGTTGCCCATTTCGGCAACGTACAGCTCGCCGTTCGGCGCGAAGGCGATGCCGCGCGGGTTGTTGAGGCCCGTAGCGATCGTTTCGACTGTCTGCGCCTGGGCCAGCGCCGAGAGTCCGGCGCACAGCGCGACGGCGCACGAGAGACGAGTGAAAGGCTGCGGTGACATGTTGGCAACTCCCGTTATCGTTGTATGGGTCGCCAGTGCGCCCACTGTGTCGTTGATGTGCGTGGCACGCCCGGCCTGGCCAACATAGGGCGCACGGCACCAGGTCCTCAATGACCAGCCGACGAAGCCGGCAAAGGAGGGTGTGATCGCGTTTCCCGGGCGACGAAAAGCGCCGCTACGCGTTCGGTCTACATGTGCCTGAAAACGTGCGCATGGGAGGCACTGACCGGCAACGTTTCCGCGCGCTGCTTGAGGCGCACCGCCAGGCTTCCGCGCGCATCGCGTTCCACGGCTGCGACGGCAGCAACGTTCACGATGGTGCCCCGGTGAATGCGCACGAACACTTCGGGGTCGAGCTCCTGCTCCAGCTCGCGCAGGGTTTTGCTGATCAGCGCGCGCCCTCCCGCCGTCACGACCTCCGTGTACTTGTTGTCGGCCTGGAAGTAACAGATCTCCTCGCACGTGATGAGCTGCACGTCGCGGCCGCGCGCCACGCTGAGCCAGCGCAGATAGCGCGGCGGGGGCCGGTTGCACTCCTGCAGCACGCGCAGGATCTCCCGCAGGTCGGCGGGATCGGCGCCGATGCGTTCCTTGACGCGTTCGATCGCCGTCCTGAGCCGCGCACTGGAGAACGGCTTCATGACGTAGTCGAGCGCGCCCTGCTCGAATGCCGCCACCGCGTACTCGTTGTACGCGGTGACGAAGACGATGTGACTCTTGCCGCTCGCTTCGGCCGCGACCTGCAGGCCGTTCATGCCCGGCATCTCGATGTCGAGGAACAGCACGCGCGGCTGGTGCGTGCGCCACGCGGCGAGCGCCCGCACCCCGTCTTCCGCTTCGCCCACGATGTCGAGCTCCGGCCATTGCCGCAGCAGGGCCTCCTTCAGCTCGCCGCGCAGCAGCGGCTCGTCTTCAGCGATGATCGCCGTCGGCCGCGTCATGCGGGATCTCCAGTGAGATGCTCGTCCTGCCTCGCTCCACCTGGATGCCGAGGCGGCCGTCGTCGCCATACAGCATCCGCAAGCGCTCGCGCACGTCGTCGAGCAGCGGGTCGTTCTCCAGCGCGCGCGTGGCCGGTCCGGCGATCTCCAGCATGAGCGATCCGCGCCGCTCGAAAACGGCGACATGGACGGAGCCGCTGTCGTCCCAATGGGCGCCGAGCAGCCGATCGATGAGCGGCAGCAGGAGCATCGCCGGCATTCGTGCCTGCAAGGCGCGGATGGATGCGCGTGGCGACTCGCGTCGCGTGTCGGGCTGTCTGATATTGAGATACGCCGATGCCAGCGAGAGCTCCTGCGCGAGCGTCGAGCTCGACTCGCGCAACTGCGGTAGTGCGGCGCGCAGGTAGACGATGAGATCGTCGAGCAGCTGCGCGCCGCGCCTGGGGTCGATGTCGTGCAGCTCGCGCACCCGCTGCAGCGTCGCGGAAAGGAACTGTGGCTCGATGCGCGCCTGCAGCGCCTGCAAGCGGGACTCGAGGTTCTGTCGCTGTACCCGGGCCCTGGCCAGCTGCGCTTCGTTCAGACGCTGCACGGCGCGCAGCGCCGTGCGCCGATTCACGTACACAGCGACGCAGATCGCAGCCCACAGCAGGTATTCCAGGAAGGCGGCGACCGGTTGCCACGGCTGTGCCGTCGACCTGCCGTTGCCGTCGATCTCCAACTGCAGCCATTGGTGCAGAGGCGCCTGTGCCAGCGCCGCGACCGCAGTGCCGGTGATCACCGCCCAGGCGTACGCGGGCAAGCGTCG
>DASTQG010000434.1:0-2126 GCA_035761885.1 Steroidobacteraceae bacterium
GTGCCTTCGTGGCCGCCGTACACGGGCTCATCGCCGAGCGTGCCCCAGGTCTTGGCCCAGGCGTAGAGATTGTCCGCGGGCTTGGTGAAATCGAAGCGCGCCGGGGCCAGCTGCGCGCTCGCCGCGAGCGCACTGCCCGCTCCCGCCATCGCCGCCAATGACAGCGAAGCGGCACCGCCGCCGATCACCTGGCGGCGTGTCATGCCCTGCAACGCGTGATGCATCGAGTCGATCAGCATCGCCAGTGGTCTCCTGCGAAGCGCGACGCGCGCACCCGAAGCTTATGCGTTGCACGCGCCGGCGGCCACGGTTCGGCCGCGCGATGCATCGTGTGTGCATCACGCGGACAAGACCGCGTGGCAGCGCCCGGACGATTTCGCTAGCCTGCCCGAAACACCTTCTTCAGCGAGGCCCCGATGACCGCACGCCGCATCACACGCCGATCCGCCGTGAAGCTCCTCGGCCAGACGGCACTCGCCGCGGCGATCGCCTCGCCGTTCGGATCGCGGCGCGCGCGGGCGCAGGCGGCCGCAGGCAAGCCCGACGTCCTCATCGTCGGGGCGGGCATCTCGGGGCTCTACGCCGCGATGCTGCTCGAGGAACAGGGCGCGCGTGTCCGCGTGCTGGAGGCCGGCGAACGCGTCGGCGGACGCGTGCTCACGCTCGCGACCGACCACGGTCCGGTCGACGTCGGCGCCTCGCAGATCGGATCGATGTACGCGCGCGTGCGGGACCTCATCCGAAGGTTCGGAATCGAAACGTACACACCCGCGGGACTGCCGCCGCGGGACCTGGCGATCAACGTCGGCGGGGAGCTGGTGTCGCTCGCGAAATGGAAAGATTCGCCGCTCAACAAGACCGCGGGCTTCGAGCGCGCCCTGCCACCTCCCGCGCTCACCTCGGCCTATGTCGGGCGCAACAATCCGCTCACCACGCTCGATGGGTGGACCAGCGCGGAGCACGCCGCCCTCGACGTGCCATTCGAAGACTTCCTGCGCGCCAGGGGCGCATCGCCCGAAGCGCTGCGCCTCATGAACGTGAGCAGCCACGCGGCATCGCTCAGGGAGATCTCGGCGCTCAACGAGTTGCGCAAGGCATTCGTCCTGCGCCAGGAAACCGGGCCTGCGGTCGTGTTCGTGCGGGGCGGCACCGCGCGCATAACCACGAGCATGCGCGAAAGTCTGAAGTCGGAAGTCGTTCTGCAGCAGCGAGTCGTGGCGCTCGGCCACGGGGACGCCGGTGTCGTTGCAACCACCGCCGACGGCCGGAAGCATGAAGCGCGGTTCGCCATCATGACACTGCCGTTCAGCGTGCTGCGGGAGCTGCGCTTCGATTCACTGCTGAGCGGTCCACAGGCACAGGCAGTGAAGGAACTGGGCTACTCGGAAGCCACGTATGCGATCTTCGAAGCGAAGTCGGCATTCTGGGAGAAGGACGGCCTCGCGCCCGGATTGTGGAGCGACAGCCTGCTCGAACAGGTGTTCCTGCTCCCGGCCGAAAGCGGTGCACCGCGTCAGCTGCTCGCGTTCCTCAACGGCGAATCGGATCGAAAACTGCACCGCCTGGCGCCGTCCGAGCGGGCACGCGCGCTCGAAGCCGAGCTTGCGCGCCTGAGGCCGGCGAGCAAGGGTGAGGCGCGCGTCACGCATCTGAAGTCGTGGGCTTCGGACGAGCTGCAGCGCGGCGCCTATGCGTTCTTCGCACCCGGCCAGATTCGCGCGTTCCAGGCAACGCTGACCCGGCCCGTGGGGCCGGTGCATTTCGCGGGCGAGCACACCGCATTGCTGCACTCCGGACTCGAAGGAGCTGCGGAGTCCGGTGAACGCGCGGCGCTCGAGTTGCTCGAGCGCCTCTGAAATGCGCCACGTTCTTGTTTGCCTCGCACTCGCGCTGAGCAGCAGTGTTCCGCTGTTCGCAAGCGAGCAGCAGTCGCGCATCGGCGTGCTCTACATCGTTCACGGCGGCTTCGAGCGCTACAGTCCCGCAGCGCTGTGGAACTCTTCGCTGCAGATCTTCGCCTACGATCACAACAGCCCCATCCATCAGCGCGTCATCTGGAATCCGCACGCCTGGCCGAAACTGCTCGCGGTCGGCAACGCGCCCAAGGAGATGGGCAAGTACTCGTT
>DASTQG010000435.1:0-4549 GCA_035761885.1 Steroidobacteraceae bacterium
GTCGGTACGCGCGTTGATGAAGTACCGCACGCCAGCCTCATCGGCCGCGCGCCGCGCGCGCGTGATCCGCTCGACCTGCTCGGCGAGCGGTCGCAGCCGGCCATTCTCCGGATAGCTGTCCTCGAGGTTGCAGCCGACCGCGCCTGCTTCGATCGTGCGTGCGATCGTGCTCGCCACGCCGGCCGCGTCCTTGCCATAACCGCTCTCGATGTCGATGGAGACGGGGAGTGGCGTCGCGTGCACGATCCGACGCAGGTTGTCGAGCGCGAGCTCGAGTGGAAGCTGTTCGCCGTCCTCGAAGCCGTTGGCCGCCGCTACGGACCAACTGCCCGTGGCGATTGCCGCGCAGCCCGCCGCAGTGGCTGCCTTGGCGGTGCCCGCGTCCCACACGTTGAAGATGACCAGGGGCCGCCCCGCGACGTGCAGCGCGTGAAATGCCTCCGCCTTGCGATTCAGCTCGGTCTTGTCGGACATGGGACACCTCGGCTCGTGATGGCCCCGTACGCTAAGGCGGTGCGAGGAGTCGTTCAATGACCTCGCAGGTCATTGCCGTCAGGCGACCGGTGCCGCTCCGCCGCGCGCCGCGCGCGCACGGCGATGAAACAACGGATACAACGGCAGGCCGAGCGCGAGCAGCACGAAGGTCGCACCGGCTTCGGCGGGACTTTCGATGAGCGTGCTCACGCCGATGCCCGCCATGATGAGCACGAACGCGAGGGGCACGATCGGATAGAGCGGCACGCGGAACGGGCGCGGCGCATCGCGCAGCTTGCGGCGCAGCACGAACAGAGCGATGCCGGACATGGTCCAGAACAGCACGAACGCGAGCGTTGCGAGATTGGTGAGCTGGTCGAACGTGCCGGAAATCGCGAACAGGGCACCCAGCGCGCCGTGCAGCAGCACCGATTCGGCCGGCACGCTCGCGCCCGGGTTCAGCCGCCCGAAGCGCTCGAAAAACAGTCCGTCGCGCGCGGCGGCATAGGGCACGCGAGCGCGCGTGAGCAGCACGCCGTTGAGCGATCCCACCGTCGAGATCAGGAACACGACGGCGACGATCGACAGCGCGTTCGGTCCGAGGAACGTCTGTGCGGCGCGCGCACCGACGGCCGGCGCGTCGGGGTGGGCGGTGGAGCTGGCAGTGGCCACCTGCTCGAAGGGCAGAGCGTAGAAGTACGCTGCGTTCACGAGCAGGTAGAGCGCGACGATCAGCAGGCCGCCGCCGATCACCGCGCGCGGCACGTTGCGGGCGGGATTGCGCACTTCGGCGGCGGTCATCGGCAGATACTGCCAGCCGCTGTAGGCCCACAGCGCCGCCAGCATCGCGAAGCCGAACGCGCTCGCCGACGAAGCGGGCGCGTCGTAGTCGGACCCGCCGACGGCTGCGGGCGCATCTCCCGCTCCCGGACTGAAGAGGAAGACCCCCACGATCAATCCGACCAGCGCGATCACCTTGAGCGAGGTGAGGAACGTCTGCACGCGTCCGCCGAAGGCGACGCCGGCGAGATTGATGGCGGTGAAGATCGCGATCACCGTGATCCCGATCACCTGCCGCATGCCGAACTGCCACACGATCTGCTGGCCGAAGATGTCGAACGTCTGCGCGGTCCACGGTGCCGAAAAGGGCACGAGGTCGGACAGGAAGATCGCGAACGCCGCGCCGTAGGCCGCGAGGCTCGCGGCGCCGACGATGAAGCTCATGCAGACGTAAAGGAATCCCCACAGGTTTCCGAAAGCCGCGCGCAAATAGAGATACTCTCCGCCGGCGTGCGGGAGTAGCGTGCCCAGCTCGGCGAAGCAGAGCGCGCCGAGCATCGCGACTAGGCCCGCGATCACCCATGCGGCCATCACCAGTGCCGGCGAACCCACCGCCTGCGCCATCGGAGCGGACTTGAGGAACACCCCCGTGCCGATGGTGATGCCGACGACAATCGCGATGCCGTGCGTGAGCGTGAGATCGCGCCGCAGTTCGTTCATGGCGCGCGAGCATACCATCGTGGGCTGTTTACTTCGGGAGTCATGAAATTCATGGCTGCTGGCGCGAGGCCCCGACGCCCCGGCATACTCGATCCATGACGCTCTCAGGTCTGTTCGTCTTCTGCACCGTGTATGCGCTGGCCGTTGCGACGCCGGGACCTGGCGTGGCGGCCATCCTGGCGCGTTCGCTGGCAAAGGGCGCGCATGGAGCGCCGGCCTTCATCGCGGGATTCCTCATCGGGGATCTCTTCTGGTTCACCTTCGCCGCGACCGGACTCGCCGCCATCGCCGCGCGTGCCCAGCCCCTGTTCCTCGTGTTGAAGTATGCCGGCGCGGCGTACCTGCTCTACCTCGCGTGGCGCCTGTGGAGTGCGCCGGCGCAGCCAGTGGAGGAACAGCCGGTCGCCGAGCCGCGGGCCGCGTCGCGGATCTTCGTCAGCAGCCTCGTGCTCACGCTCGGTAATCCGAAAGTGATGATCTTCTTCCTCGCGCTGCTGCCGACCGTGGTGCACCTCGAAACGCTGGACTTCACCGACTACCTGGTCATCGCCGCCGCCATCGCCGTGATCCTGCCGGCCGTGCTCGGGGCGTACGTGCTGGCCGCGAGCCGGGCGCGGCGCTTGTTTCGCAGCGCCCGCGCAGTTCGCATCCTCAACCGCAGCAGCGGCACGGCAATGGCCGGAGCGGCCGTCGCCGTAGCGACGCAGTAGATCAGCGTATCCGCGAGACTTTGCGTTGGCGGTCGACGTAGGGGCGTCGCGCAATGCCACCGTTCCCGCAATGCTGGCACGACCCTTGCTTGCCTCACAGGCATGCGTTGGGGGTTCGAGCCGATCCGGACGCGCGCGCGCCGGGTGCGCTTGGCGCTCGTCTGTCTGTTGCTGCTGCAAGTTGCGCACGCCTTTGGGCAAGAACTGCAAACGGATGAGTCACCCCAGCAACAGCAGGGTGAACCGGACGATCAACAGGGACCAGCGGATCCGCAACAGGAGCAAGCCGCTGAGGTCAGCCGCGAGCCCTGGCTGGATCGCATGCAGCACGGCCTCTACTGGACCCTGTGGCGTTCCGCCATGGGGATCGACCGTGTGTTCGGCAGCCAGGCGGACGAATCCGAGTACCAGGACATCTCCGGCAGCGTGGCGCCCTCGCTGCTGTGGGACGAATTCGACGGCCTGAAGCCAAAGCTGCGCTTTCGCGTCAACCTGCCGCTGCCGCGGATCAATGAGCGCTTCGATGCGTTCATCGGGCGCGTGAACCGCGAGGAGTTCGTCACCGAGCGCGAGCAGGAATCCGGTGCCCTCGCCAACCAGCGCGGCGAGCCGGTGGAGGACGACCAGACGATCTTCGGGATCCGTTACCGCCAGCCCGAGAAAAAGGACCGCTTCACTGCGAGCGGCGGGGTGCGGGTACGCACGCCGCTCGATCCTTACGTGAAGGCTTCCTACCGCTGGCAGCGCGGCTCACTGGACACTGCGCTCTTTTCCTTGCGTGAGACAGCTTTCTGGCAGAACAGCGAGGATTTCGGTTTCACCAGCCGCGTCGACCTCGAAGGCATCTGGCGCGAGAGCTGGCTGCTGCGCGGCACCGCCTCGGGCACGATCTCGCAGCAATCCGAAGGCGTACGCGGCTACACAGGCTTCACGGCGCTGCGGGAGTTCCCACCGCGGCGCGCGGTGATCGTCGAGCTGTTCACGAGCACGGAGCTCGATGCGGACGTGCCGATCAAGGACTACGGCCTCAAGTTCGGGTATCGGCGCAGCATCCTGCGCGACTGGCTGGTGCTGGAGCTGCGCACCGGCGTCACCTGGCCGCGCGACGATCCGATGGCGCCGCGCGAGCCGAGCTGGGCGCTCGGCGTGGGCCTGGAAATGTTCTTCGGTACCGAGGAGTTCGTGGCTCGGCCCGTGATGTTCTGACGCACTCTCACCGCGAGCGGATTTCGGGTAAGTTGCTCGCGGTCGGAGGCACAGTTCCATGCGCAAAGCGGTTCTGCTCGTGCTCGCCCTCGCGGTCCTCGCGGCGGCCGTTTTTTTGGTGCGCGGCTTCTCGCATGCATCGCTCGAGCCTTACGCGGCGATCCGCGCCTTGCACTCCTCTCCGGCAGGCTTGCAGGCTCGCTTCTTCGGCACGACCACGATCGCCATCGACGATGGCGCGACCCGGATCATGACCGACGGCTTCTTCTCGCGTCCCGGAATGCTGCGCTCGATGTTCGGCAGGATCGCGCCGGATGCGCAGCGCATCGACCGTGCGCTGGAGCAGGGCGAGGTGACCGACGCGGCCGCGGTGCTGGTGGCGCACTCGCACTTCGATCATGCGATGGACTGTGCCGAGGTGGCGGACCGGACGGGCGCCGTGGTGGTGGGATCGGAGTCGACCGCGAACATCGCGCGCGGCCAGGGTCTGGCCGATGACCGGATCCGGGTGGTGAAGGGCGGCGAGACGCTGGTGCTGGGAACCTTCACGGTACAGGTGTTCTCCTCGCCGCATTCACCTGACCTCATGTTCCCGGGGGAGATCACCGCACCGCTGCGTCCGCCGGTACGTGGCAGCGCGTACCGCGAAGGCGGCAGCT
>DASTQG010000436.1:0-4206 GCA_035761885.1 Steroidobacteraceae bacterium
TTACCTTCCCTTCATCAAGTCCGCTTCTCTGACCCCAAGCTCACAAGGCTTGGGGTTTTTTTTGCCTCCGGCCAGGCCGCGCGTAGAGTGACGCGTCATCTCGACCGCGGGAGCCGACGATGCCGTCCCCACACCCGACCGGCCAGGTGAGCACGCGCAGCGCCGCGCGCTGGTGGATCCTCGTCTTCACCAGCATCGCGCTATTCGGCAACTACTACGTTTACGACTCCATCGCACCGGTCGCGGACCTGCTGCAGCGGCAGCTCGGGTTCAGCGACACGCAGCTCGGCACGCTCAACGCCATCTACAGCCTGCCCAACATCTTCATGGTGCTGATCGGCGGTGTCCTGGTCGATCGCTTCGGCGCCGCCAGGGTGACCTTCTGGACCGGCGCGATCTGCCTGCTGGGTGCGATCGCCACGGCGATCAGCGGCGATTTCCGCGTGATGGCGCTCGGACGGCTGCTGTTCGGCATCGGGGCCGAGACCATGATCGTCGCCACGCTGGCGGCGATCGGCGAATGGTTCGCGGGGCGCACCGTCGGGCTGGCAATGGGCCTGTCGATCAGCCTCGCCCGGGCCGGGTCCTACTTCGCCGATCTGTCGCCCACGTTGGCTCCCTCTTTGTACGAAGCCGGCTGGCAGCCGCCGCTGTGGCTGGCGGCCGCGATCGCCGCGGCCGCTTTCGCAGGTTGCGCCGCGTACTGGATCATCGATGCGCGCGCCCGCCGTGTGCCCGGGACGGCGCCCGTCGGCAAGGCCTCTGAACGCATCGTCTGGTCGGACGTATGGCGCTTCGACCGATCGTACTGGTACCTGGTGGCGCTGTGCGTGCTGTTCTACTCGGTGATCTTCCCCTTCCGCAGCACGTTCGCGATCAAGTATTTCCAGCACGCGCACGCCCTGCCGCTGGAAAGCGCCGGCCTCATGAACAGCTATGTCTTCTTCGCTGCCATCTTCGCGACGCCCCTGTTCGGCTGGATGGTGGACCGTTTCGGGCACCGCGCCGCGTTCATGACACTCGGATCGCTCCTGCTCAGCGCGAGCTTCGTCGTGCTCGGCGCCACTGATTGGCCGCTGTGGGTGAGCACCGCGCTGATCGGCATCAGCTTCTCGCTCATTCCGGCCATCCTCTGGCCGGCAGTGTCGATGCTGGTGGAGCAGCGGCGGCTCGGCACGGCGTTCGGGTTGATGACCATGCTGCAGAACATCGGACTCACGCTGTGCAACGTGGTGGTGGGGCGGATCAACGACGTCAACCAGGCCGGCGCGGACAACCCGGCCGGTTACCTGCCGATGCTCGCCTTCTTCGGCTTGCTGGCCCTGCTCGGTCTGGTGTTCGCGGCCTTGCTCTGGCGGCGCGAGGGCGGGCCGGCGGGTCACGGTCTCGAACGCGCCGCGCCCCTGATGGCGGGCGGTGCCGCGCCGGCTCCGGCATTCGAGCGGACCTGAATCGTGAGCAGGGGCTCGCAGCCGACCTTCAAGGACCATTTTTCCGGCACCGCGCGCGGCTACTCGCAATTTCGCCCGGGTTATCCGCCCGAGCTCTTCGCCTGGCTCGCCCAGATCGCTCCGGGCCGCGAGTTCGCCTGGGATTGTGCGACCGGCAACGGCCAGGCCGCGCTTGGACTGGCCGAGCACTTCCGCCGAGTGGTGGCCTCGGACGCGAGCGCCGCACAGATCGCCAACCGTCGGCCGCACGAGCGCGTCGACTACCTGATCGCGCTCGCGGAGGCTTCGGCGCTGCGGCCCGCATGCTGCGACCTGATCAGCGTCGCGCAGTCCGCGCACTGGTTCGACTTCGAACGCTTCTACACGGAGGTGCGGCGCGTCGCGCGGCCGGGCGGCGTGCTGGCCCTTTGGACCTACTCGCTGTTTCGCATCGAGGAAGGCATCGACGAGCTGCTCGCGCGTTTTTACAGCGACGTCGTCGGCGCCTACTGGCCGCCGGAGCGGCGCTACGTCGAGACGCATTACCGCACGCTCCCGTTTCCGATCGAAGAGATCGACACGCCGGGCTTCGAGCTGGTCACCGACTGGAACCTCGACCAGGTCGTGCGCTACCTCGGCACGTGGTCGTCCGTGTCGCGCTTCAAACAACAGCGCGGCGTCGACCCCGTGGCCGAGCTGGCGCCCGCGCTCGCGCAGCTCTGGGGCGATGCTCAACGCTCCCGCCGCGTGGACTGGCCCGTGCACCTGCGGGTCGGGCGCCTGCCGTCAACTTAGCGCTGAGCGATGCGGCGAGCGCGTGCAGCGGCTCTTGCAGCGCCGGCGCGGGCGTTGCGGTCACCAGCCAGGTATTCATCGGAAACTGAAGCCCACGCACCTTGAGGGTCGCGAGTTCCGCGCGCACGCCGCTGCGCTCGCGCAGTCGTCGCGGGACCAGCCCCAGTCCGCGCGCCCGTGCCACCAGTGACATCTGCAACTCGTAGTTGTAGGTCTCGACCGCCACGCGCAGCGGCAGCCCGGCGCGTGCCAGCGATTTCTGCAGCCATGCGCGCGCGGCACAACCCTCCGGATTCAGGATCCATCCCGTTTCGGCCGCCTCCTCGACGCTGATCGCGCCGGAGCGACCGCGCTTCGGCCCGATCACGAGGAGCTCTTCGTCCGCAAGCTTCGCGCCCTGCGTTCCGGGCGGCGGGCTGTCGCTCTGCGGCAGCAACACCACCGCGGCATCGAGCTCGCCGCTGCGCACCCTCTCGCACAGATCCCGGCTCCATCCCGTGTACAGGCGCAGCACCACGGCGGGGTAGGAGCCACGCAGCTCGTCGACCGGCTCGGTCAGCGCGAGCTCCGTCAGTGCGTGTGCAACGCCGAGGCGGCACTCGCGCGTCGGGAGCGATCCCGCCTGTGCGAGCGCGCGCAACTCGTCACGCGTCGTCACCAGTCGCCGGCAGCGCTCCAGGGCGGCCTGCCCGAAGTCGGTGAGGGTGAAGGGCCGCGAGCGTCGATCGACGAGCGAGGCCCCGACCGCGTGTTCGAAGCGCTGCAGCCGCCGCGTGACGGCGGGCTGCGTCAGGTGCAACTCGCGCGCGGCGCGCGAGATGGAACCGGCTTCGGCGATCGCGATGAAGGTGCGCGCGTCGTTGATGTCCATGTCGTGCATAGTAGCCATGCCGATTATTCACTTTCAACATGGACACGGCCGCGTCAGACTACGCGCAGATCAACACCCTCAGGAGGGTGTGCATGCCCGGCTATCTCCTGGTCGACATCGCCGAAGTCCGCGACCCCCAGCTCTACGAGCAGTACCGGCTCCAGGTCAGCCCGGGCCTGCAG
This sequence comes from Steroidobacteraceae bacterium, assembly GCA_035761885.1. Classification (GTDB taxonomy): domain Bacteria; phylum Pseudomonadota; class Gammaproteobacteria; order Steroidobacterales; family Steroidobacteraceae; genus DASTQG01. The sequence goes on from DASTQG010000436.1 coordinate 3,279, forward strand.
GCGGCCGGTGGACGCTACCTCGCGCGCGGGCGCCCCGAGGAAGTGCTCGAAGGCGCCTGGCAGCCTTCGCGCATCGTGCTCGTACGCTTCGACTCGGTTCAGGCGGCGCGCGACTGGTGGAATTCACCCGGGTACCGGCAGCTCAAGGAGATGCGCCTGCGCTCGACGCGCACGAACATGATCCTGCTGGATGGGGCCGGCGCGGCCGCGGAGGCTTCGTGAGCGCGCCCTCCCTGCAGCTCGTACCCGCGGCACAGTCGCGCCTGCCGCCGGCCGCGGAGCTCGGCCGCATCGCGTTCTCGAGCGTCTTCAGCGATCACATGCTGACGGCGGAGCATCGGGACGGCGCTTGGCATGCGGCAGCGATTCGTCCCTACGGGGAGCTGGCGCTCGCGCCGAACGTCTCGGCGCTGCAGTACGCCGTGTCGATATTCGAGGGCCTCAAGGCGCACCGGCTGCCGGACGGCAGGATCGCGCTGTTCCGTCCCTGGGAGAACGCGCGGCGCATGAACCGCTCCGCGCAACGCCTCGCGATGCCCGAGCTGCCCGAAGAGACGTTCGTGCAATGGCTGCACGCGTTGCTGCGCGTCGATGCTGCCTGGGTGCCCCCGGCGGGCGAGGGCGCGCTGTATATCCGTCCGTGCATGTTCTCGACCGATCCTTCCGTGCGCGTCAAACCGGCCGAGCGTTTCCTGTTCGTGATCTTCACGTTTCCCTTCGGCCTCTACTACACGGCGCCAGTCGACGTCCTCGCCACCGAGCGCTACGTGCGAGCGTTCCCGGGCGGCACGGGCGAAGTGAAGCCTGCCGGCAACTACGCACCGACCGTGCTCGCGGAGAGCGAGGCGCGCGCCGCCGGATTCCATACCGTCATGTGGCTCGACGGCCTGCATCGTCGCTTCGTGGAGGAGTGCGGCGTCATGAACGT
>DASTQG010000437.1:0-13962 GCA_035761885.1 Steroidobacteraceae bacterium
GATGCTCCTGGCAGGGTGAGGGTGCCCGCAGGTTAGGAACGCGGAGCATCCCCGCGCAAGCGCGTTGGGACGGAGTGCATTCCGACTCAGGCGACGCGATCAGGGGGCGGCCTGCCCGACAGGAACGCGTCGAGATTGTCCAGCGCCCGAAAGCCCATCGCACACCGTGTCTCGAACGTCGCGCTGCCCAGGTGCGGCAACAGAAAGGTGTTCGGCAGCGTTGCATACTCGGCTCTGAAATTCGGCTCGCCGGTATAGACGTCGAGCCCTGCGCCGCCCAGGTGACCGCTCTTCAGTGCCGCGATCAGCGCGTCGTCGTCAACGATCTCTCCGCGCGCGGTGTTCACGACAAAGGCTCCGCGCGGCAGTTGCGCGAGCCGCGCTGCGTTGAGGAAGCCGCGCGTGTGCTCGTTGGTCGGCAGATGCAGGCTCACGAACTGACACTGCGGCCAGAATGTCGCCTCGCTCGCGTGGTGGATCGCGCTGAAGCCTGGTGTGGGCTTGGGCCGCGGCGAGAGGTAGTGGATCGACATGCCGAATGCCGTTGCGCGCCTCGCGACCGCCGAGCCGATGCGGCCGAGGCCGACGATGCCCAGTGTCTTGCCGGTGACGTTGGTGCCCAGCATCGCGGTCGGCCCCCACCCCTCCCACTTGCGTGCCCGCATCAGCGCCTCGCCTTCGCCGGCGCGGCGCGCCGTACCGATGAGCAGGAGCATGGCGATGTCGGCCGTGGCGTCAGTGAGCACGTCGGGGGTATTGGTCACGACCAGACCGCGACTACGAGCGGCAGCCAGGTCGATGTGGTTGAAGCCCACCGAAAACGTCGCAAGGATGCGGACGCTGTCCGGCAGCGCTGCGATTACCGCCGCGTCCACCTTGTCGGTGACGGTGCACAGAACGCCGGACGCGCCCGCGGTGCGTTGTGACCAGTCGGTCGCCGTCCAGGGCGTGTCCGTCGGGTTCAGCAGGGCGTCGTAGTCGCGCTGGGCGCGCGCTTCCACCGGCCCGGGCAGGCGCCGCGTCACGGCGATCCGGGGCTTGGAAACCGGTGTAGCGGCGTTGGGCATCGGCCTGCACGCTAGCGAAACGGGTCAGCCCCCACAACGAGTTGCAACGGCCCCGTCCGAACCGCACGTTCCAGGAGGATCAAGCGCTTGCGGCCGCTCTGGCGCTCACGTACCATTCGCGCCCTTCGTCCGGAACCGTCCGGGCGAATTAACGTAACTCCTTGCCACACCGGGCTTTTCGCTTCACCGGGTGGCTTCATCCACAAGGGGCAGCAGCGAATGCGTCACTATGAAATCGTGTTTCTGGTCCACCCTGACCAGAGCGAGCAGGTTCCTGCCATGCTCGAGCGCTACAAGGGCATGATCGCGGGCGGCGGTGGCACGGTCCACCGTCTCGAGGATTGGGGCCGGCGCCAGCTGGCTTATCCGATCGCGAAGGTGCACAAGGCGCACTACGTCCTGATCAACGTCGAATGCGACCAGAAGACGCTCGATGAGCTGACTGGCGCGTTCCGTTTCAGCGACGCCGTGCTGCGTCACCTGGTCACCAAGGTCGACTCCGCCATCACCGAGCCCTCGCCGATGTTCAAGGCGAGCGACGAAGGCGGCTCGCGCGACGAAGGTCCGCTGGGTGGGGATCGCGACGACGACGACGATCGTGGCGACCGCGGTGACCGCGGCGACCGGGGTGGCCGCGACCGCGGCGACCGTGACGATCGTGGCGATCGCGCCGACCGCTAATCGAGGAACCCGACATGGCCAGATTTTTCCGCCGCAAGAAGTTCTGCCGCTTCACCGCCGACGGCGTGAAGCAGATCGACTACAAGGATCTCGCGACCCTCAAGAGCTACGTGACCGAGACGGGCAAGATCGTCCCGAGCCGCATCACCGGCACGAAGTCGCATTACCAGCGCCAGCTCGCGCTCGCGGTCAAGCGCGCGCGCTATCTCGCGCTCCTGCCGTACACCGACCAGCACTGAGGCCGCCGCAATGGAAGTGATTCTGCTGCAGAAAGTCGCGAACCTCGGCTCGATCGGCGATCGCGTCAAGGTGCGCTCGGGTTTCGCCCGCAATTTCCTCCTGCCGCAGGGCAAGGCGACGCTCGCCACGCCCGCGAACGTGGAGAAGTTCGAGACGCGCCGCGCCGAGTTCGAGCGCAAGGCGCAGGAAGAGCTGTACGCCGCGCAACAGCGCGCCGAGAAGCTCCAGGACTTCAAGCTGTCCATGACCGCCAAGGCGGGCACCGAGGGCAAGCTGTTCGGCTCGATCGGCACGGCTGACATCGCCGAGGCTGTCACCGCGGCGGGCCACAAGATCGAACGCAGCGAAGTGCGCCTGCCCGCCGGACCGATCCGCCTGATCGGCGATCACGTCGTGACCTTGCACCTGCACACGGACATCGACGTGCAGGTGCCGGTGCACATCGCCGCCGAAGAGTAAGCGGCGGGCCCGCGCGCCGGCGCCGTGATCAGAACGCAGAAGGCTGCGCCTTCCGACCCGATGCGGGTTCCCCCGCATTCGGTGGAGGCGGAGCAGGCTGTGCTCGGCGGCCTGATGCTCGAGGCCACGGGCTGGGACGCCGTGGCGGACATCGTCACCGCCGACGACTTCTACCGCGCCGACCACCGGCTGATCTTCGATGCCGCCGCCCTCGTCGCAGGCGGTGGCCAGCCCATCGACGTCGTCACGCTGTCCGAGCACCTGGAGCGCAACGGGCGGCTGGACGATGCGGGCGGTCTCGCCTACCTCGGCACTCTGGCCCGCGATACTCCCAGCGCCGCGAACATTCGCGCCTACGCGGAGATCGTGCGCGAGCGCTCGCTCCTGCGTCGTCTCATCACCGCCGGCTCCGACATCACCAGCGCCGCTTTCAACACCGAGGGCCGCTCGGCGCGCGACCTGGTGGACGAGGCCGAGCGGCGCGTGTTCGAGATCGCGGAGGCGAATGCCCGCGGCAAGTCCGGCGCGGTACGCGTCGGGACCATCCTCTCGAGCGTCGTGGACCGCATCGATCACCTGTATCGCAATCCGAACGACATCCGCGGCGTGCCCACGGGGTTCACCGAGCTGGACAAGATGACCGGTGGTCTGCAGCGCGGCGACTTGATCATCGTTGCGGGCCGACCTTCGATGGGCAAGAGCACGCTGGCGGTCAACATCGCCGAGAACGCCACGCTCGGGCACGGCATTCCGAGCGCGGTGTTCAGCATGGAAATGTCCTCGGAGCAGGTCACGCTGCGCATGATTTCCTCGCTCGGGCGCATCAACCAGACCAGCCTGCGCACCGGGCGGCTGACGGAAGAGGACTGGCCGCGCATCGACAGCGCGATGACGCAGCTCTCGCAGGCCAAGTTCTTCATCGACGAAACACCTGGCCTCACGCCTACCGATCTGCGGGCGCGCGCACGGCGTCTGAAGCGCGAGCACAACCTGGGACTCATCGTGGTGGACTACCTGCAGCTCATGCAGGTGCCGGGCACCAAGGAGAATCGCGCGACGGAGATCTCCGAGATCTCGCGCTCCATGAAGGCGCTCGCGCGCGAGCTGGACGTTCCGGTGATCGCGCTCTCGCAGCTCAATCGCGGCGTCGAGCAACGCGTAGAGAAGAAGCCGGTGATGTCGGATCTGCGTGAATCGGGCGCGATCGAGCAGGATGCCGACCTGATCCTGCTCATCTACCGCGACGAAGTGTATGACGTGAACACGCCGCGCAAGGGCATCGCGGACATCATCATCGCCAAGCAGCGCAACGGCCCGACCGGTGAGGTGCAGATGACCTTCCTCGGTGCCTACACCAAGTTCGAGAACTACGCGCCGGACACCTACGGCGAGGGCGCTCTGCGCTGATCATGGCCGGGCTCATCCGCGCCGTCATCGATTCCGCGGCGCTGCGCGCCAACCTCGAGACCGTCCGCCGGCTGGCTCCGCGGTCGCGCGTGCTCGCGATCGTCAAGGCGAATGCCTACGGTCACGACCTGGTGAAGACCGCGCAGGCTCTGGCCGATGCCGACGCCTTCGGCGTGGCGCGCCTGGAAGAAGGGTTGCGGCTGCGCAGCGAGGGCATTCAGAGCGGCGTCGTCCTGCTCGAAGGCGTGTTCGATGCCGAGCAGATGAGCGCCGCTGCCGCGCACGGCTTCGAGCTCGTGGTGCACAACGCGCAGCAGCTCGCGCTGCTCGGCGAGTGGAAGAACGCGCACCGCTTCAGCGTGTGGCTCAAGGTCGACACCGGGATGAACAGGCTGGGCTTTCGCGCCGATGAGTTCGCCGCGGCCTATCGCAAACTCTCCGCCTGCCCCGCGGTCGGCGAGCTGCGCCTGCTCACGCATCTGGCGAATGCGGATGTGAATGGCGACGGGATGACCGGCGAGCAGTTGCAACTCTTCGACGCCGTCACTTCGGGGCTCGCGCACGAGCGCAGCGCCGCGAACTCGGCGGGCGTGCTGAGCTGGCCGGATTCGCACCTCGACTGGGTGCGCCCGGGCCTCATGCTCTACGGTGTATCACCGCTACCCGGCAAGGTCGCAGCCGACTTCGGCCTGAAGCCTGCGATGACGCTGACCAGCACGGTCATTGCCACGCGCCGTGTGCTTCCCGGTGAACGCGCGGGCTATGGCGGGCGCTGGACCGCGAGGCGCGTGAGCACCCTGGCGATCGCCGCGGTGGGATATGGCGACGGCTATCCCCGGCACATGGCGAACGGTACGCCGACAATGGTCAACGGTGCGCGTGCCCCGGTCGCGGGACGCGTGTCGATGGACATGATCGCGATCGACGTAACGGATCTTGCGCCGGTCAGAGTGGGCGATCCGGTCGTGCTGTGGGGCGAAGGCCTGCCCGCGGAGGAAGTGGCGCCGCACGCCGAGACGATTTCCTATGAGCTGCTGTGCGGCGTGAGCCAGCGCGTCGAGCACCAGTTCCGCTGACGCGCGTCCGCCGACGGTGAATCCGCGGTAAGAACTTCACGCCCGTGCGCGCGACGTGCGCGCTGTGCCGCGATTTTCCGCATCCGCGCCGTGGCACGAATGTTGCCGCTTTCTTCAGGGGCACTGACTGGAGGAGCGTCATGACGACGAGAGTGGTGGTTGCGGACGAACACGAAGCGCGCTTCTACGACGTGAAGAGCGTGCGCGCCCCGATGCATCTGACGGCAAGCCTGGAGGACGGCGCCGCACGCCTGCACGACAAGGACCTCGAGAGCGACAAGCCGGGGAGGGCGGTCGGGGCGAACGGAGTGCGCAGCGCGATGGACGGGGAGCGCAGTACGAAGAAGCAGTACATCAGCCGATTCGCTCGCCACATTGCGCGCGCCATCGAAGCGGCGCGCCGGCATCGCCAGTTCGATCGGCTGGTGTTGATTGCCGCGCCCCGCATGCTGGGGTTGATCCGGCCGCACCTGTCGCAACCATGTCGCGCGCTGATCGCGGCCGAGATCACCAAAGACCTCAGCGACATCGACGCCCGAGGCGTGCGTCGCTACGTACCGAGTGGCGCGCTGCCCAAATCAGGGCGGTGGCGGTAACCAGAGGGGACCCGCACGGTTCTCACATCTGGCGGAACAGGTGCAGGTAGCTGCGACTCACCGGCAGCACCTCCTCGCGCCCCTTCAGATGGATGTCGGCGGTCTCATTCGGGCCGCGTGTGACGTGGCTGATGGCGCGCAGGTTGACCACGACCGAGCGATGCACCTGGGCGAACTGCGTCGAATCGAGCTGCGGGATCAGTTCCTTGAGCGGGGTGCGAATCACCGCCTCGCGCGCCTGGCGCGCGTCGTCGCGCCACGCGACGTGCGTGTATTTTTCTTCCGAGCGCAGGTAGTCGATGTCGCCCACCGCGATCAGCCGCACCGTCTGGCCGACTGAAGCTCGCACCCAACGCAGAGCCGCCGGCGCCTGGGTTCGCTCGAGGTTCGCGGCGAGCTGTTGCAGCAGCGCTTCAGTGTTGAGCGCCGGTTGCGCGGCACGCAGGCGCTCCTGCAACCTTGCGACCGTTTCAGCCAGGCGCGCCGGCTCGACGGGCTTCACCAGGTAATCGAGCACGCCCTGGGCGAAAGCCTGCACGGCATACTCATCGTATGCGGTGACGAACACCAGGTGCGCGCGTCGCCCGATGTGCCGGGCAGCTTCGATACCGGTGATGCCGGGCATCTGCACGTCGAGGAAGCAGATGTCGGGCCGATGCTCCTCGAAGAGGTCGATCGTCTCGCGGCCGTTGCGCGCCTGCGCGACGACGTCCAGCGCGGGCCAGGCATGAGCCAGCATGCGCTCGAGCGCGCCGCGCAGCAGCGGCTCGTCATCCGCGATCAGAGCGGTCGGGCGACCCTTATTCACGAGGCGGCCCGATCGCGAAACTCAGTTCCGCGCAGACACCGTGCGGTTCGATCTCTGTCAGGCGCAACTGCGCATCGGCACCGAAGGCGAGCTGCAACCGCTCTCGCAGGGTCGAAAGCCCGGTGCCGAGTCCGCTGCCCTCGGTCCTCAGACCGACTCCGCTATCCGCAACTCGCACCCGGCAGCGACCGTCGCGCAGCCAGATGTCAACCTCGATTCGCCCGCCCACTTCACTCGGATCGATGCCGTGGCGAACGGCGTTCTCGACGAGCGTGAGCAGGGTCATCGGCGGGCATCGCAGGCTGACAGCGGCCGGCTCGATGTTCAGAGCGAACTGCAAGCGATCGGGCATTCGCATCTGCATCAGTTCCAGGTAGGCGCGGACCAGCTCCAGTTCCTCGCCGAGCGTCGTCGCCTGCTCATGCATCCGCGGCACCGCGGCGCGCAGGTACGCAATCAGGCTCGCTAGGACTTTCGATGCCTGAGGCGAACCGGCATCCACCAGCGCGCGCACGTTGGCCAGCGTGTTGAACAGGAAGTGCGGTTCGACCTGCGCCTGGAGCAGCCGCAAGCGGGCGTCCAGTGCCTTGCGTTCCAGCTCGCTGCGCTCGAGCTCGAACGCGAGCGCCTGATGCCGCGCGAAGAGGTCGCGTTGGCGGACCATTGCGCCGAGCGCAATCCACGGACCGAAGAGCAGGCCTTCCACGATCAGAACGATGAGCCCCTTCATCTGCGGCGGTGCGTGCGCCGACTGGACGTCGATCGCCATCGAGATCGAGTGTGCGATCAGCACGCCGGCGGGAACGGCGAAGACGACACCCACGAGTTGCAGGACCCAGCGCGGTAACCAGGACGGAAGCCGTACGGGGCGCTGTTCGAACAGCCCAAAAGCCAGCACGGCTATCAGCCCTACGGAGAGCGCATGCGCGGTCGTGACGTGCACCGGCGGCGCGCTGGACGGCACGCTGTTCGCTGCGCCAAACAACAACGACAAGCCGAGTGCGAACAGCAATCGCCGCCAGCCAAACGCGACTGCCATGCCTCGCGCCCGAGGCTGCACGATTTGTCCTCTGTGCCCGATCGCGGAAGACATGAGGCAACTATAGACCGTGCTCGCCGCCCCCGCCGCACCTTTGCGCGCCCGGCGGCGCTGTCCTTTCGCTGCCGATCGCCGTTCGTCCGCGCGAATCGTGGCTCGGTGCGTGGCTGCCGTCGCCCGTCGCATGTAGCTCGTCTTGTCGGCGGCCCGTTTCTATAGTCCGCCCGGAATCGACAACGAGGACACGACCATGACTCTGAAAAAACGCATTCTCACTGGCGTGGCCGGAGTCATTGCGCTCGCGATCGCCTCGCTGGCGATCGCTCTGAGCTACGACTCCAGTTGCCCCGCGCCGCCGTCCGTCGCGGGTGGCACGCAAGGCACGATGAAGGCGGTGCTTCTGCGCTGCTATGGAGCGCCGCAAGTCCTCACACTCGAAGAGGTCGCCAAGCCTGTTCCTGAGGACGACGAAGTGCTGGTCAGGGTCCGCGCCGCTGCAGTGAACCCGCTCGACTGGCACTCGACGACGGGAACGCCCTACATCATGCGAATCTCGAATGGACTGGGCGCGCCGGAGAGACCGCAGATGGGCGTCGACTTTGCCGGCACGGTCGAGGCGGTCGGCAAGCAGGTCACCCGGTTCAAGCCCGGCGATGAAGTGTTCGGCGGAAGGAACGGCGCGTTCGCCGAGTACCTCGTCGTGCGCGAGCACCGCGCCGTGGCACTCAAGCCGCCCAACATGACGTTCGAGGAGGCCGCCGCCATACCAGTCGCGGCAGTGACCGCTTTGCAAGGCCTGCGCGACCAGGGACACATTCAGGCCGGGCAGAAAGTGCTGATCAACGGCGCCTCGGGCGGCGTAGGCACATACGCAGTGCAGATCGCCAAGTCGTACGGCGCCGAAGTGACGGGCGTCTGCAGCACGCGGAACGTGGAAATGGTGCGATCGATCGGCGCCGACCACGTCATCGACTACAAGCAGGAAGATTTCACGCAGCGCCCGGAGCGCTACGACCTCATTCTCGACAACGTCGGCAATCACTCGCCGCTGGCCCTGCGGCGTGTCCTCGAGCCCAACGGCGTCGTCGTCATCGTGGGCGCCCCGAAAGACGGTCCGTGGATCGGCATGTTCTGGGGAATCATCAAAGGCGCCATCCTGTCGTGGTTCGTCGACGAGCAATTCACGTTCTTCGTCGCTCGCCTGAACCACGACGACCTGAAGCTCCTGGCCGATCTCGCGAGCAAAGGGCAGATGAAGTCGGTAATCGACCGGCGCTACGCGCTGGGCGAAGTGCCGCAGGCGATCGAGTATCTGGCGGGATGGCATGCCCGCGGAAAGGTCGTCGTGAGTGTCGCTGGCAGCGGGCCGCCCGAACCCGAGGCTGCGGCACAGGCGAGCGAGGCCCGCTGATGCACGCGATCCGCGACGAGGAAGACGATCTGCTCCGGCGTTTCGAGGAGCGCATGAACGACGCGAGTGATGAACCGGACGCGCGCGATGCCTACCGCGACGCGTTCAGGCGTCTTCGCTCACGGCTGGTTCTGTATCCGCCTGCGGACCAGAGCCCTTCCGCGACTTTCGAGTCGGCCGCGCGGACGGCTCGAAACCTGGCGGCGAGTTGTCTGCCGCTGGCCATGGCGTTGGCCATGCACCTGTATCCGTTCTGCGCCCTGCAATGCGTGCCGATCCCTCTGCTCAGTGCCGCGAGATTTCAGCGCGCGATGTTGCTGCGAACGATCAGAAGCCGATCGCTCGTTCTCGCCAATGCAGGCAGCGACCGTGCAGACGGCGCCCCTGCGGCGCTGACGGCAACGCGGGTCAGCGACGGCATTCGCGTCGACGGCACGTACGACTACATGTCGCTCGCCAGCGTGGCCGACGTCGTGCTCTTCAGGGCGCAGCTCGCGGACAGTGGCGACAGCGTGCTGTGCGCGGCTGACCTGCGCGGTGACTCGGTGCGGATCGGAAACTGGAAATTCACGGGAAGCATGCGGCTGTCCGACACCGCTTCGGTAACTTTCACGGGGCACCAGGTGCCGCGGGAGCGATATGCCGTTCTGCCGGGCAGCACGGAACTGCGCTGCATCTCCGACTACCAGAGATGCTGGTTCCACTTGTTCCTGGCCGAAATCTACCTCGCGCGACTCGACCGGCTGCATCGCATCTGGGACCTGGGGCGTTGTCAGGACCACCTCGTGAGTCTCAACGAGCTGTCCCGCCTGCGGGAGTACTCCCTGCGTCTGCTCGATGAGTTCCCCTCGCGCGGTGACCTCGAGTCGCTGACGAGCACCACGGCCGCGATGAAGTTGCGCGCTTCTCTGCTCGCGCAGTCGACGATGGCTGCGCTGCATTCCCTCGCAGAGGTCTCGGACGCCGCGAATGCGCGGCAGCTCCGGATCGATGCGAGTGAGCTGTCGTACATCAAGTCACAACCGACCGCGGACAAGCAGATCCTGCGCAGGCTGGGCGTCTCGCTGGATCGCGGCCATTCGGTACAGGATGAAACGAAAGAGCCCGGCGCAAGGCCGGGCTCTCGTTGAAGCTTCTCAGCGCGGTTCGATCAGCTCTCGAAGAATCCCATCTTCACGCCGGCGAGCTGGATCACGTCGTTGTCGCGCAGGCGGCGCGCCTGCGGACCGATCGGTGTGCCGTTGACCAGCGGGAAGTCGCCTTCCTTGCCGCTGTCGACGTGCACGATGAAGTAGCCTTCCGCGCGGCGCGTGATCGCCGCGACCTGCACTCCCGGACGGCCGAGCGTCGTGAGCGCCTTGTTCAATTCGAGCTCGCGGCCGGCGAACGCGCCGCTCAGCACCTGGAGCTTGGCTTTCGGCAGCGCAACCGGAGCATCCGCGGGCACGCCGGGCTTGGGCGCCGGCGCGGCGACTTTCGCCGCCACCTGTTCGACGGCTTTTTCGACCTTGCGGGCCTTTTCCTGCTCCTCGGCCTTCGAGCCGGGAGTGATCACCATCGTCTTCTCGAACTCGTCCTGCTCGGGGTCGGCGTCCTGCTGGTCGACGAAGCGCAGCTGGTGATGGCCCACTGTCACCACGTCCCCGTGCTGCAGAGCGTGCTTCTTGATCAGCTTGCCGTTGACGTAGGTGCCGTTGGTGCTGTTCAGGTCCTCGAGAAAAGAGTCGTTGAGGATGTTGATGATGAGCGAGTGATGGCCGCTGACGGCGGGATTGTCGATACGGATGTCGTTGTCGGGCAGGCGACCGATGGTGTAACGCTCCTTGTTCATGTTGTATTCCGCGAGCACCTGACCATCCAGGCTCAGCACTAACCTAGCCATGCGTTATTTGCCTCGTCCGTTCAGCCGAACCATCCCAGGACCTTGTCGAGCAGCTTGCGGCGCGCTGGAAAGGAGTCTACGACGTGCGCCATCACGACCGATACGTTGTCACGCCCGCCGTTGTCGTTCGCGAGCTGCGTAAGTTGCTTAGCAACTGAATCAAGATTAGCACTAAAGGTGCTGATTGTTAAATGAATATCTTCGTCCTCGACCATGTCGGACAAACCGTCCGAGCAGAGGACGTAGTAATCGCCCTTGTGCACTGCCTCTTCGTTGATCTCCACGTCCACGTTCGGCTCGACTCCGAGCGCCCGCGTCACGTAATTCTTGTTCGTGGCGCGCTGCGCCTCTTCCTGTGAGTAGAACCCGCGGTCGACCAGCTCCTGCAGGAGCGAATGGTCCATCGTCACCTGCTCGAAGCGCTCGTTGCGCAGCCGGTACAGGCGCGAGTCGCCGACGTGCGCGATCGAGATGCGATTGTCGTAGAACAGGCAAGCAACGATCGTCGTGCCCATGCCCTCGCACTGCGGCTGGGTCTTAGAGGTCTGGTGGATGATCTTGTTGGCGCGAAAGATGGCATCGCGCAGGATGATGCTGGGGCGGGTCAGGCCGGTCTCGCCATCCTTGCCTTCCAGGTCTTCACGCGCCACCGCCTCGCGCACCAGGTTCACGACCGTTTTCACTGCGATGCCGCTCGCGACCTCGCCGGCGTTGTAGCCGCCCATGCCGTCGGCCAGCACCAGCAGGCCCACGTCGCCGTCGACGCCGATGGTGTCTTCGTTGTGCTCGCGCACCTTGCCGGTGTCGGTGAGTGCCACGCACTCGAGCTTGCCGCGCAGACTCATGCGTCGCGACTCACAGTCCCTGCGCCTGCAGCAGTCTGCCGCAGGACCTCAGGGCGGTGGCGAACTCGGCGCCGCTCTGGAAGCGGTCGTCGGCGCGTTTTTGCAATGCGCGGGTGACGATCGCCTCGAGCAGGCCGGGCAGGTCGGGACGGATCGCGCGCAGCGGCGGATGCGGCTCGTTGGCGATCTTGAACATCAACCCCGTCATTGAGTCGGCGCGGAACGGAAGCTGTGCGGTCAGCAACTGGTAGAGGCTCACGCCGAGGGAGAACAGGTCGGAGCTGCCCTGCACGGTGCGGCCTTCGAGCTGCTCCGGCGACATGAACGAGGGCGTGCCGAGGACGATTCCGGATTTGGTGGTGCCACTGTCGGTGAGCCTGGCAATGCCGAAGTCAGTGATCTTGAGACCGTCGCTCGCTCGATCGAACATTATATTAGCGGGTTTGATATCGCGGTGGACCACGTTCTGCCGGTGGGCGTGACCGAGCGCGTCGGCCACGCGGGCCAGCAGCTCCACGACCTGCGAGGCGGGCAGGAGCGTGCGCGAGGAGGTGAACTCGCTGAGCGGTTCGCCGTTGAGGTACTCCATCGCGATGAACGCCAGCGCCTGGTCCTCGCCCGCGTCGTATACCGTGACAATGCCCGGGTGGTTGAGCCTGCCCGCGGTCTCGGCTTCGCGAAAGAAGCGCAGGCGCGCCTCTTCGACCTCGTCCTCGCCGAACTCGCGTGCGAGCGGGATGGCCTTGATCGCCACCACGCGATTGATCTTGGGATCGCGCCCGAGGTAGACGACCGCCATGGCGCCACGGCCGATCTCGCGCTCCACGACGTAGCGTCCGAGCCGGTCGGGCATCGACGCCGGCCGGGGAGCGGCCGCGGGCGGTGCGGGACGTTGGCTCGCAGGAGTCATTGGACGAAGGCGCTACCTTTGTGACGCGAACGGGCGAAGGTCGATTCTCAAGGGTAGCGTGTCGGCGCGCCGCGCTGGGACGGACCTGAATGATCCGTGCGCTGCGCCACGCCGGGCCGCGCGTTTTCTTGCCGGCGGTCACACATTGTGCTTGGCCGAAAGCCCCCCTGATGGCTCTCGACGCGGCGGGCAGTATAGACGACAGGCGATTGTTATATCAGGGTAAAAACGTCGCCATCCTGTAGGACAGCCACGCGGCCGGTGGGCCACTGTCCGCGTGCTAGGATGCACGCCCCTCCGGCGCCCGGCGGCCCCCTTGGCCAAAGTCCGAACCCTCTTCCTGTGCTCCGCATGCGGTGCCTCGGCATCGAAGTGGCAGGGCCAGTGCAGTAACTGCGGCGAGTGGAATTCTCTCGAAGCCGCCCCCGCCGGCCGACCCGTCCCGCATGCCTCCACTTCGGCTGCGACGCAGTTGCGTGCCGTCGTCGAACCCGAGGTCGAACGACGCATTTCCACCGGGCTCAGCGAGCTGGACCGCGTGCTTGGGGGCGGGCTCGTCATCGGCTCCGTCGCACTCCTGGGTGGGGACCCTGGCATCGGCAAGTCGACCCTGCTGCTGCAGGCGGCTGTCGGGATAGGTGCCCAGGTCACCGTCCTTTACGCCACCGGCGAAGAGTCGCTGCACCAGGTCGGCATGCGTGCCCGGCGGCTGGGTCTGCAAGCCGGGGCCGCCACGCTGATTGCCGAAACCTCGGTCGAGCGCGTGATCGCCGAAGCGCAGCAACTCAAGGCCGGCGTGGTGGTGATCGATTCCATCCAGACCATGGCGACGGAGGCGAGCGAATCGGCGCCCGGCGCCGTCGCCCAACTGCGCGAGTCCGCCGCCGCGCTGGTGCGCTTCGCCAAGCAATCGGGGACCGCGGTCCTGCTGATCGGGCACGTCACCAAGGAGGGAGTCATCGCAGGCCCGCGCGTGCTCGAGCACATGGTCGACACGGTGCTCTATTTCGAAAGCGACAGCGGCAGCCGCTATCGCATCGTGCGCGCGGTGAAGAATCGCTTCGGTGCGGCGAACGAGATCGGTGTGTTCGCCATGAGCGAAGGCGGACTGAAGGAAGTGCGCAATCCTTCCGCCATCTTCCTGTCCCGCGACGCAACGCCGAGCGCCGGCAGCATCGTCACGGTGGCGCGCGAGGGCACGCGGCCGCTGCTGGTGGAAGTGCAGGTGCTGGTGGACGACTCGGTGCTCGCAAACCCGCGGCGCGTGGCGGTGGGCCTGGACGCCAACCGGCTCGCGATGCTGCTCGCCGTGCTGCATCGTCACGCCGGCATCGCAATGCACGGAACGGACGTGTTCGCGAACGTGGTCGGGGGCGTGCGCATCGCGGAGACCTCCGCGGATCTGCCGACGCTGCTCGCCGCGGTGTCGAGCCTTCGCGATCGGCCGTTGCCGCAGGATCTCGCCGCGTTCGGCGAGCTCGGCCTCGCCGGTGAAGTGCGTCCCGTTCCATACGGCGAGGAACGCATCCGCGAAGCTGCGA
>DASTQG010000438.1:0-7769 GCA_035761885.1 Steroidobacteraceae bacterium
GCGCCAGGCGCACGCCGAGCTGAAGCGAAGGCTCGCGGCCGCCTGGAGCGAGCGTGACCCGAAAGTGCCGCTCGCGAGCGACTACGAGGCACTGATCCTCGCCTCGATCGTCGAGAAGGAGTCCGCGCTGCCGGCAGAGCGAGCGCGCATCGCGGGAGTGTTCGTGCGGCGGCTGCGCATGGGCATGCGCCTGCAGACCGATCCGACGGTGATCTACGGCCTGGGTGAGACCTACGACGGCAACATCCGCAGCCGCGACCTGCGCGCGGACACGCCTTACAACACGTATACGCGCGCGGGCCTGCCGCCGACGCCCATCGCCATGCCGGGAGAAGGCGCGATCCGCGCGGCCGTGAGGCCCGACGACAGCGGCGCGCTGTACTTCGTAGCGACGGGGGAGCTCGACGGCAGCCACTATTTCTCGGCGACGCTCGAAGAGCACAATGCGGCCGTGCGTCGTTTCCTCGCGCGCAGGCGCGCGTTGCGCTCGCAGGCGGGCCAAAGACCATGACGCGCGGCCGTTTCATCACCCTGGAAGGACTCGAAGGCTCGGGCAAGTCGACCCAGATCGCGCTGCTGCGCGATGACCTGCTTGCGCAGGGACGCCACGTCGTGGTCACGCGCGAGCCGGGGGGAACGCCCCTGGCAGAGCGTCTGCGCGAAATCGTCCTGCACGCCGGCGATGAGGCTGTCTCGTCCGAAGCCGAGCTGCTCGTGATGTTCGCCGCGCGCGCCGTGCACCTCGACACGCTCGTGCGTCCGGCGCTGGAACGCGGAGAGTGGGTGCTCTGCGATCGATTCACGGACGCAAGCCATGCCTACCAGGGAGCGGGGCGTGGAATTCCGGCTCACATCATCCGCGCGCTCGAGCAGTTCGTGCAGCGCGGTCTGACGCCGGACCTCACCTTGCTCCTCGACCTGCCGGTGGAGGCCGGGCTGGAACGGGCGCGGGCGAGGCGTGGCGCCGCGGCGGCCGACCGCTTCGAACGCGAGGGCGTCGCCTTCTTCGAGCGCGTGCGCGCACGCTTTCTCGAGATCGCCGCGAGCGAGCCTGAGCGGGTGAAAGTCATCGATGCACTGGCGCCGCTCCAGTCCGTGCGCGCAGCGATCCGGCGCGAGGTCGCGCGCCTCGGTGCTGATTGACAATGGCTCGCCCGCCTCGGCAACGTAGCGCCCGATGACCGATCCCGCCTCTCTTCCCTGGCTCGCGGCACCCTTGCGCGACCTGCGTTCCGCGTTCGACCGCGGGCGCCTCGGCCACGCGGTGCTCGTGCACGGTTCGCCCGGAGTGGGCGGACAGGACCTGGCCCGCTGGCTCGCGCACCTGGTCCTGTGCGAGGGCGCGCCGCCCAGGCCCTGCGGTCGATGTGCGTCGTGCACGCTGCTCGCCGCGGGCAATCATCCGGACTTTCGCTGGATCGAGCGCGAAGAGGACGCGAAGCAACTCAAGGTCGAGCAGGTGCGCGACCTGGCCGCGGCACTCGCGCTCAAGAGCTATCGCGGCGGCTACAAGGCCGCGGTAATAGCGGAGGCGGATGCCATGAACGCGAACGCCGCCAATGCGCTGCTGAAGACGCTCGAGGAGCCGCCGCCCGCAACGCTGCTGGTGCTGGTATCTTCCAGGCCCTCCCGGCTGCCCGCGACCATCCTGAGCCGCTGCCAGCGCATCAGCGTCGCTCGTCCGCGTACCGATGACGCACTGGCGTGGTTGCAGGCACGCAAGGCGGGCACGTCCTGGGGCAGCGTGCTCGAACACGCGGCGGGGGAGCCGCTGCGAGCGCTGGAACTGGAAGCGGGCGGCTTCGCCGAGCTCGATCGCGAGATGGCCGGCTCGATCGAACAGCTGCGCGCGCGCCGCCTGGACATCGCAGCGACGGCCGAGCGCTGGAGCAAGAACGTGCTGGAGCGCCGCCTCACGTGGCTCGACGTCTGGCTCACGCGGACGATCCGCGATGCCTTCGCGCGCGCGCCGGCCTTGCCATCGCCGCCCGCAGGCCGGAACATACGCTCGCTGTACGCCTTGCTGGACCGGGTGAGGGCACTGAGGCTGGAGCTGGACACCTCGCTCAACATGCAACTGGCGACCGAAGTGCTGCTGCTGCGCGCGGAGAGCGCGCTGGCGGCGTGAGATACCGAGGCAACTCCCGTAGGAACTGAAAACGCCGTGCGACAACCCACCAACAAGCCGGGCCTGCTCACGCTCACCATCAAGGACAAGAGCGCGCTGTACCTGGCGTACATGCCGTTCGTGAAGAACGGCGGCCTGTTCATTCCCACCAACAGCAACTACCGGCTGGGGGACGAGGTCTTCATGCTGCTCAACCTCATGGGCGAGGACGAGAAGCTGCCGGTGGCGGGTCGCGTGATCTGGATGACCCCCAAAGGTGCCCAGGGCAAGCGCCAGGCCGGTATCGGCGTGCAGTTCAGCGAGCAGGATCGCGGCCAGACGCAGAAGAAGATCGAGAACTATCTCGCCGGCGCGCTCGGCGGAGACAAGTCGACACACACCATGTGAATGCGGAGCGCCGCACGTCGATCGGACGGCGCGCGCAAAAGGCGGACGGTTCAACGTGGAAAAGGGGACTGTCCCCTTTTTCTACTTACGCTTGACGACGTCGGTGGCCGCGAGGCCGCCCTTCAGCACGTGCGCGTCGAAGCCGCGCTCGCTCAGGATGTATGCGCCGGCGGAGCTGCGCCGCCCGGTGTCGCAGCACACGACGTAGCTCGTGCCCTTGTCGAGCGCGTTGAGCTTCAGGCGGATGAAGTACAGAGGGATGTTGATCGCATCGTCGATGTGCAGGTTCTGGAACTCGCTCGGCAGGCGCACGTCGAGCCACTTGCCGCCCTTGGCGACGATCTGCTTGGCCTGCTCGTAGTCCACCCACTGCAGCATGGGCTCGTTGAGCAGCGTGTTGAAATCCTGCTTGCCCAGGCGCATCAGGGTGCCTTCCACCAGCATGGTGACGGTGGCGTTGCGCTTGGCTTCGGAGATGAGTGCCTCTTCGCCGAAGGTGTCGCCCATGCCGAGCTCGGCCAGCTTGATGCCTTCCTTGTTGAGCGGTGTCTCGCGCGTGACCGAGCAGCGCCCGCTCACGATCACGTAGAAATAGTCGCCCTCGTCGCCCTGCTTGATCACCACGTCGCCCGCCCGGTAGTTCAGGCGCTGCATGCGCATGAAGATCGCCTGGATGTTGGCGGGCGGAATGCGATGGAAAGCCTTGGTCTGCAGGAGCGTCGTCATCCAGTCATCGGAGCCGCCAGCCTCGCTTCCGTGCAGCTCCTCGACCTCGTAGGACCCGGTCTGATCCCAGGTGAGCATCACGTCGAGCAGGTCGCTGTCCACGACGATGTAGCGGATGTTGTCCACGGCGCGCGCGCCGAAGCGGCGCGGCAGCGTCGGTGCCAGGGCATTGCGCGCCGCCGGCGTGCCGCCGCGGACGGTCTGCAGTACGCCGTCGTTGTCGAAGATCTCGACGCTGCCGGCCACCAGGAAATACGTGCGCTTGTCGTTGTCGCCCTCCTTGAACAGGATGCGACCCGAATCCATCTCGCGCAGCGAGGTCTTCTTCGCGAGCGCGTGGAGGTTCTCTTTCTTCAGCCCGTCGAGAGGCGAGAACGCCTTCAACAGCTCTAGATCCAGGGGCTTGTCATCCATTCGAGTGGTCCATTCGCATCCGATGTTAGCACAGGCCCGCCGCACTCCCGGCAGGCCTGGCGCACGCGTGGAGCGTCATTCGGCAGGCAACTGGCGCCAGCCTTCGTCGGGCCGGAAGCGATCGCCGTGGCGGGCCTGGAGTTCCTTCAGCGCGCGCACCACGTCGTCCACGCCGCGAGCGCGCGCGTAGGCGAGCGGACCACCGCGGAAAGGCGCAAAGCCCGTACCGAAGATCACGCCCGCATCCAGCAGGGCCGCTTCGTCCACCACGCGTTCGCGCAGGCAGGCGACCGACTCGTTGAGCATCGGCAACAGGAGCCGGTCGGTCAGGTCGGCCGGCGGCTTGCCGCTCGCCGGCGGCTTGACGGCCTTCCCGTCGCGCCATTCGTAGAACCCCTTGCCGGTCTTGCGCCCGAGCTGTTTCGCTTCCACGAGCTTCGCGAGGTGCGTCGGTGCGGGGCGGCCGAACGCCTCGGCGAGGATCTTGCCAACGTGCAGGCACACATCGAGGCCCACGGTATCCGCGAGCTCGACCGGCCCCATGGGCATGCCGAAATCGACCGCCGCCCGGTCGATGAGCGCGAGCGACACGCCTTCCTCGGCGAGGAACATCGCCTCGTTGAGGTACGGCATCAGCACGCGGTTCACGACGAAGCCCGGCGCGCTGCGGCAGGGCAGGGGCAGCTTGTCGAGCTTGCGCGTGAAGATGATGCCGGCCTGCAGGATCTCGGGCCGCGTGAGATGCGACTGGATCACCTCCACCAGCGGCAGCTTGGCCACGGGATTGAAGAAGTGCAGACCGACGAGCCGGCCCGGGTCGGCCAGGCGCTCGCCCAGGGTCTCGAGCACGATGCTGGAGGTGTTCGTGGCGAGAATCGCGTTGGGCTTCAGGCGCGGCTCGAGCTGCGCGTACAGGGCGCGCTTGGCCTCGACGTTCTCGAAGATCGCCTCGATGACCACGTCCGCGCGGCTGGCCCCATCTCCGGTCAGGTCCATGAGCAGGCGCGCGCGCGCGTCGGCGGCCGCTTTGGGATCGTGCAGCCGCTTGGCGAAGAGCTCGGCGGCGCGATCGAGCGCGGGCTTGACGTACTTTTCCTCGCGGTCCTGCAGCGTCACGCTCATGCCGCGCAGCACGCACCAGGCCGCGATGTCTCCGCCCATGACGCCCGCGCCCACCACGTGCACGTGCTTGAACTCCTGGCTCGACTTGCCGCCGAGGCTCTTGAGGCGGTCCTGCAGCAGGAACACGCGCACCAGGTTGCGTGCGGTGGCTGAGAGCATGAGCTGCGCGATCGAGCGCGCCTCGGCTTCGTAAGCCTCCGGCCCACGCGCCCCGTACTTCTGCCACAGGTCGATGATGGCGTACGGCGCCGGGTAGTGCTCGCGCCGGGCGCGCGCCGCCACCTGCTTGCGCAGGCCGTTCGCCACGAACGTGCGCATCGGCACAAGGCCCAGGAGCGTGTCGAAGAATCCGGCGCGACGCGGCGCGGGCGCGGCCAGCACGTGGCGCTTCGCCTGCGCGAGGAGCTCCGCGGCGGGCACGATGCGATCGACGAGCCCTGCCTGCGCGGCCTTGGCGCCATTCAGCGCCTTGCCGGTGAGCATCATCTGCATCGCCGCGCGCACACCCGCGATCTGCGGCGCGCGCACGGTCCCGCCGAAACCCGGGTGGATGCCGAGTTGCACTTCGGGCAGGCCGAGACTCACTTTCGGGCTGTCGCTCGCGACGCGGTAACGGCAAGCGAGCGCGAGCTCCAGGCCACCGCCCAGCGCGAAGCCGTTGATGGCGGCCACGGTCGGGCAGCGCAGGGCTGCGAGGCGATCCAGAACCTGCTGGCCCTGCCGGATCAGCGCATAGGCCTGGTCGGTGGTCTTGAGCCCGGTGAATTCCTTGATGTCGGCTCCGGCCACGAACCCGCTGGCCTTGGCCGAGGCGACGACCACGGCCCGGGGCAGCGAGCGTTCCAGCTCGGCGAGCTTCGCGTCGAGCTCGCGCAGCACGTCCGAGGAAAGCGTGTTGGCGGAGGTGCCCGCCTTGTCGAGCGTGAGGAACGCGACTGCGTCGTTGTCGGTTTCCAGCTTCCAGTGCGCGGCGGTCTGATTCATCGTCGGCTCCGTACGCTCGTCATTCTCAGGCGGTCACGGGGCGCGTGACCTGGAAATCGCACACCAGCGGGCGATGATCGGAAAACCGCACGTCCGGTATGGAGAAGCCGGAGACGCGGATGCCTTCACTATAGAGCACGAAATCGAGTTCCTTGCGCGGACTGCGGCTCGGGAACGAGGGCGTGCCCTGCGCGTTGGCACTCTTGAGCCCCGAGGCGCGCATGAAGAGGTAGATCTCGTGCTCGCCCCAGAACGTGTTGAAGTCGCCGGCCACGATCACCGGCTTCTCGGACTTGCGCACCAGCTCGTGCAGGTAGCGCAGCTGATACTGGCGGTGACGGAACTTCAGCGACAGGTGCACGAGGAACACCGACACCTCTTCGAGCTCCAGCTCGATGATCAGCCGCTTGATGCCGGTGTCGAAATAATGGAAACGCTCGCCGTGCACGCGCGGTGCGGCCAGGAACGCATTGCCCTGCTTGCGCACGATCGGCACCAGCTGGTTGATCGAGCTCTCGCCGTACTTGCACTGGTAGGTCGAGTAATGCCCGAGGGAGCGGGCGATGAACTCGGCCTGGTTGAGCATGCCGGTGCGGATCGAGCCGGTGTCCACCTCGATGAGGCCCACGATGTCCGGATCCTGCGCCTTGATGAAGTCCGTGATCCGGCCGAGCACCTGGCGGCTGCTGCGCAGGTAGCCGGCGCCCGGGACCGGCAGGTGGAAGGCCGGGCCGGTGCCGGTGGCGTAGCGGATGTTGTAGACCAGGAGTCGCATCGTGGCGCGTGACGTCCCTTCGTCGGAAGCAAAAAAAGCCGCGCAATTCTATAGAGTGGGCTCCGCACTGGGAACGACTTTGGCGCGCGCACGTGACGCACGCCGCAGCGCGAGCGCGCGCTCGGGCGCATCTTCGCCGCGCAAGTTGGCTAAACTGGGGTCCAGACGCGCCCAAGGCGAGGCGCCGCTCATCGGGGAGGGTCGCACGTGTCTCAGCGTAATCCCATCAAGCTGTTCGTCAGCCACGCTTGGGAGGAGGACGACGACTACCTGCGCGTGTTCGAGTACCTCGAGAGCGATCCGAACTTCTACTACCAGAACTACAGTACGCCGGACCGGCCACCGCAGAACTTCGACAAGGAGGGCCAGCGCGAGGACCTGCGCAAGCAGATCGCGCCGGCCGAGATCGTCGTGGTGGTGGCCGGCATGGCGCGCAAGCACTCGGACCTGCTGATCTTCCAGATGAACTACGCCAAGGCCTGCGACAAGCCCGTGGTGGTGCTGCAGCCTTATGGCGTGAAGCAGCCGGTGCCCAAGCCCATCGCGGACCTGGCCGACGAAATGATCGACTGGGACAAGCGTTCGCTGATCGACGCGATCCGCCGCCAGGCGCGGCACGAAGACACCACGCGCTGGGACACCATCGAGTTCAAGCTCGACTAGGGAACCTCTGCACAGCTTCCCTCCACCACGTTCCCGAGCGGCGCGGGAACGTGTGCCGGCTTCAGCCTTCGGCGGCGTAGAGCTGCACGACCGACGCGCCCGCGACGCTCGAACGCGTGCCCATCTGCACGCGCGACACCGTGCCGAGCATGTTCACGATCTGCACGGCGTACTGGTTCGCCTCGTAGTCGGACATCTTGCGCACCGTCGCGCGCACCGCGTCTTCGCCGGGCAGCGGACGCACCGCACGCATCGCACGCGTGAAACTGGAAAAGTCGTCGCGGATTTCCTTCGGCAGTTGCTCGCTGTCGAGCGACGAGAGGTGATTCATGTAAGCGCCGAACAGTCGATGCTTGATGGGACCGACACCGGCGAGCTCGACCGTTGCGGAATGCAGTTTTTCCCAGGTGCTGGACATTGCGGACGTTCCCCGTGGTAACGATATAGCCCGAAAGCGCCTTGCGGCGCATTCAACCTGTGGTGCGTTTCTCAGCTGATGCGTGGCGTTTGTAGTTATAGGAAAAGACGTATGCATCAACGAGCTGCCGGCGAAATATATACCAATGCCTC
>DASTQG010000439.1:0-9710 GCA_035761885.1 Steroidobacteraceae bacterium
CCGGCGGCGATGTCCCGAACGTCGTGCCCGAGTACGGCAAGGTGTGGCTGTGGGCGCGCGACTGGAAGCGTTCGGAAGTCGACGCGCTGCTCGCGCGCGTGCGCAAGGTCGCCGAGGGCGCGGCAATAATGACCGAGACCACGGCGACGGTGAAAGTGCAGGCCGGTAGCTGGGAGATCCTGAACAACGAAGCCGGCGCCAAGGTCATGGACGCGAACCTGCGCTGGCTCGGCGCGGTGAAGTACACCGACGAAGAGCAGGCGTTCGCCAAGAAGATCCAGAAGGCGACCGACGTGCCGCAGACGGGCATGGACGCGACGCTGCATCCGCTCACGGGCCAGGAGGAAGAGGGCGGCTCCACGGATGTCGGCGACGTGAGCTGGGTCGCGCCGACCCTGCACGTCACGGTTGCAACTTCGCCGTCGAACGCGCCGTGGCATGCGTGGCCCGTCGTGGCGACGAGCGGCATGTCGATCGGTCACAAGGGCATGCTCCTCGCCTCGAAGACCCTCGCGGCGACGATGGTCGATTTCTACGAGCAACCCGCAACGCTCAAGGCAGTGCGCGCCGATTTCGAGAAGGGTCGGGGCGAGACGGTGTACGCGGCGTACATTCCGGCAGGACCGCCGCCCGTGCCTGCGGAGGAGTGAACGCGCGAGCGAGGCCATGGCGAAGGACATCGGCGATGCCGCGCGCGAAGTCTGCCTCTCGTTTCCGGAGGCCGAAGAGACCGTTTCTCACGGCGCGGTGACCTTCAAGATCCGCGGCAAGGTGTTCGCGTACTACGTGGTGAATCACCACGGCGACGGCCGCGTCGCGCTGCACATGACCGCGCCGCCCGGCGCACAGGCGCACCTGGTCGCATCGGCACCGAAGCACTTCTTCGTGCCGCCGTACGTCGGTCCGCGTGGCTGGATCGGCGTCAACCTCGACAAGGGGATTTCGTGGAAGCGCGTCGCCTCGCTCGCGCGCGAGGCGTACGAGCGCGTTGCTCCCCAGGCGCTCGTGGGGCGCATCGGCAAGACCATCGAGATCGCGCCACCGAAAAAGTCGCTGAGCGCCGTCCAGATGGATCCGATGCAGGCGCCGGCCGCGCAGAAGCTTCTCAAGGGTCTGCGCAAGTTGTGCCTCGAGCTGCCGGAAACTTCCGAGAGCAGGCAGTTCGGCTCGCCCGTGTTCCTCGTCGGCAAGAAGACATTCGCGCACGCTTCCCATCGGGACGGTCGGATGCGCTTCGGCTTCTGGGTGGGCGTGGATCGGCAGGGCCTGCTCACGGCCGATCCGCGTTTCGAGATCCCGCCGTACATGGGGCACAACGGCTGGATCACGCTGGATGTGACCCGCCGCTGCGACTGGAACGAAGTGCGCGCCCTGGCGCTGGACAGCTACCGCCATTTCGCGCTCAGGCGCATCCTGCGCCTGCTCGGGGAATGAAAAGGGGACATTGTTCTTTACTACCGCTCCGCTAAAAAGAGAAAGGCACGTGCTGCCGTAGGATGCTCCCATGAAGAAGTACAAATGTGCCGTGGCACTGACCCTCCCGCTGTTGCTCGCCTGTTCGGCCGGAGGTGCGCAATCGTCCGACAAGGCGTTCTTCGATACCGCAGATCAGACCATCGTCAAGCGCTCGCGCCAGAACATCTGCCACGACCGCACCCATGCGAAATTCAAGGAAACGCTGCATTTTCGCGCTTACCGCACCATGCAGGACTGCCTGGACAGCGGCGGCGAGCGCGCGAAGAAGTGATGCGGGCTCGTGAAGCCCGGACGCGGTCGTAACGTTCGTCTGGTGTTCCCAGTCGCCTGCCTCTGGCTCGCGGCCTGCGTTCCACTGGCCGGGCGAGACGCACGGCTGGGGGCTTCCAGCCTCGGCTGCATGCGCGAGACGATCGCGCAGAAACTGCCCACGAACCTCGACGCCGATCTCGCGCACTGCGCGGCGGCAGGCCTGATCGCTCGTTACTGCAGCCGCGGCGAGGCCTGGCTCGCGAGCGCCGGCAAGGAACTTCGCGACCTGTTCGGTCCGGGCGATGCGCAGTGGCGCGATCTCGGCGCTGACCGCAGGGGTGTGAACTGCGCCACGAAATCCGCGAGCGACGCTGAAATTCTCGCTTGCTGCCGCGCCCCCGCGGCCCCGCGAAACTGAACGCTTCCTGAAACGGAGCATTCAGCGCCCGCTCAGCCGCTTCCCACGATAGTTGCTCCCGCGACGTGACCCCACGTCCGGGAGAGTTCGATGAAGCGCATGATCCTTGCCACCCTCGTGATGTCGCTGATCGCGAGCTCGGCTGCGATGGCCGGCTCGATCAAGGCGGCGCAGGAGTCGGCGTTGAAACGGCTCGCGGCCGAGACCCGTGACAATCGTCACGACCGGCGCGATGACCATCATGACCGTCGTGATGAGCGCCGCGACGACCGCCATGACCGGCGCGACGACCGGCGCGATGATCGCCATGACCGCCGCGATGACCGGCGCGACGATCGTTGGGATCGCCGCGACGACCGCCGCGACGACCGTTGGGACCGTCGCCATGATCGGCGCGACTACCGCCATGACGGTCGCTATGACCGCCGGGATGACCGCCGCGACTGGCGCCGCGTGAACGCCGGCCCGTACCGGTTCCCCCACGGCTACCGCGCGCACTATTGGCGCCGGGGCGATCGCCTGCCGGCTGCCTATTACTCGCGGCCGTACGTGATTCGCGACTACCACAGCTGCCACCTGCGTGCGCCGCCCCGCGGCTATCACTACGTGCGAGTGAACCAGGACGTCGTGCTGGCGGCCATCGCGACCGGCCTCGTCCTCGAGGTGTTCCGCAACCACTTCTATTGAAGTGAGGCAGAGCGGCGCTCACCGCCGGGGCCTGCAAGGGGTGTTTCGTACGGCAACCCGAAATGCCACCATGCAGGCTCCGGCTCTTGCGAGGACGCGCCCGTGTTGCTGATCGGCATGTTCGATTCGCCCTTCGTGCGGCCCGTGGCCGTGAGCCTGAAACTCCTCGACATTCCCTTCGAGCACGCCAACTGGTCGGTCGGCAAGGATTACGAGCGCATCCGCGAGTTCAACCCGCTGGTGCGCGTGCCCACGCTGGTCCTGGATGACGGCACCGCCCTGGTGGAGTGCGCCGCGATCCTCGACCATCTCGACGAAACGGTCGGTCCGGCGCGCGCGCTGCTGCCCGATTCCGGACGCGAGCGTCGCGATGCGCTGCAGATCGCCGCGATCGCGCTGGGCGCGGCGGAGAAGGGGCGTGAGCAGATCTACGAGCGCGTGTTCCGCCCCGCCGAAAAGCGACACGATCCGTGGCTGGCGCGATGCCGTGCACAGATGCACGGTGGCCTCGCGGAGCTCGACGCTCTTTGTGCCGCTCGCGGCGCGGGTCGGTGGCTCATCGGCGATAGCATCACCCGTGGCGAGATCACGCTCGCGAGCGCATTCACCTTTCTCACGGAGTCGGTCGGGCTCACCGAACAGGAGGGCCCGTATCCCGCGCTGCGCGCGTTGGTCGCGCGGTGCGAGGCGCTGCCGCCGTTCGTGGCGACGCGCGTCGCCTGGTCCGCGCCCAAGCCGCATTAGGCGCTCGCGCGCTCAGCCGAGCTCCTGCAGCGCGAGCTTCACTTCCTGGAGGCGCGGGCGGGGCGCGCCCGTCATGTTCTCGTTCTCGGCCTCCGAGATCTGTTCCGCATCGCGACACCAGGATTCGAGGATGCGGCGCTTGTCCTCCTGCGACAGGCGCGCCTCGCGCACCACGTCCATCGGGGCCCGGAAGTGCTGGGTGGGATCCTTGATCAGGGTTTCGACGTCGGGAATGCCGGTGCGATCGGCCATGGGCGAGCTCTCCTTGCTGTCCTGACGCCTTTGGCCGCGCGTGCGGGCGAGCGTTCCATCGCAAAGTGTCGAGATTGGGCAGGCGCTCAACCGCCGGAGCGCTTCGCCTCGTAGCCGAGTCTGGCCAGCTCAGCGACCAGGCGGTCGCGGTGATCGCCCTGGATCTCGATCCGGCCGTCCTTGACCGCGCCGCCGGCGCCGCACAGCTTCTTCAATCGCGTGGCGAGCGCCTCGAGCTCGTCCGGGCGCAGGGTCAGCCCGGCGATGACCGAAACGCCCTTGCCCGCGCGGCCCGCGACTTCGCGGCCGACGCGTACGCGCATCGGCGCGCCCTTGCTCTGTACCCTCGCCATGAGCGCAAGTGTACCCGCGATTGTCCCGCTCTCAGGCGATGAGGAAGACCGCGCTCACCAGGATCAGGAACGCGATCGCCGCGACCAGACCGTGGATGACCACCACTTGACTGGGCAGCGCCACGCCGCGAGCGTGGTGGCTCACCAGGTACAGGCCGCCGAGCGCCGCGACGACGAAGAGGATCAGCGCCCAGGAGTGCACCGTGCCCCAGCCGACTTCCAGGACACCGAGCAGGAGCAGGATAACGCCAGCCACGGCGAACAAGCCGTGTAACACGGCAGCACCCGTCGGTGGCGGTGAGCGGCCCTTGAAGTGGCCGATCGCCATGTACACACCGAACAGGGCGGCGATGGTCAAGCAGATGACGGCATACAGGAACATGCGTGCGCTCCAGTGGGCGAATGACCCGATCGCAATGCTGACAATGCTGCGAAGCAGCCTGAAGTTCCCCGCGAGGGCACGTTACGCCCAAGCGGCCCAAGCATGCAACGCTGCAGTTGCATGCACTCAGCGGCTCGCGCTCACGCGCCAGATCACGTTGCCCACGTCGTCGGCGACCAGCAGCCCACCGCGCGCGTCGACCGCAACTCCCACCGGCCTGCCGCGTGCATTGCCTTCCGCATCGAGGAAGCCGGTGAGCACATCGAGCGGCAGCTCGCCCGAGGGCTGGGCGCCCTTGAACGGAACGAAGATCACGCGATAGCCGCTCAGCGGCTTGCGGTTCCAGGAACCGTGCTGGCCCACGAACATGCCGTGTGCGAAGCGGGCGGGCAGATTCACGCCGTGGGAGAGCGCGAGTCCGAGCGAAGCAGTGTGCGGCCCCAGCGCGTAGTCCGGCTTGATCGCTTTCGCCACCAGGTCGGGACGCGGCGGTTGCGGACGCTCGTCGAGGTTCTGGCCGAAGTAACTGTACGGCCAGCCGTAGAACCCGCCGTCGCGCACCGAAGTGAGATAGTCCGGCACCAGGTCGCTACCCAGCTCGTCGCGCTCGTTCACGGTGGTCCAGAGCATGCCGCTCTCGGGTTCCCAGACGAGGCCGTTCGGATTGCGAAGGCCCGATGCATAGACGCGCCGCTGCCCGCTCTGCGCGTCGACTTCCAGGATCGCCGCACGCTCGACTTCCTTTTCCATGCCGTGCTCGGCGACGTTGCTGTTGGACCCCACGGTCACGTAGAGCTTGGTGCCATCCTCGTTGGCGATGACGTTCTTGGTCCAGTGGTGGTTGAGCAATCCGCCCGGCAGATCGGTCACCTTCTCACCCTTCGCGGCGATCGAAGTGTCGCCGCGGTTGTACGGAAAGCGCATGAGCGCATCGGTGTTCGCGACGTAGAAGTGGCTGCCGACCAGCGTCATGCCGAATGGGGAATTCAAACCGGAGATGAAGACCGAGCGCTGATCCGCTACGCCGTCGCCGTTCGTATCGCGCAGCAGGGTGATGCGGTTCGCGCTCGGCACGGCGGCGCCGGCGCGCTCCTGTGCCTTCTTCATGAAAAAGCCCTTGACCCCCTTGCCATCCTCGGGGCGCTCCGGTGCGGCAGTTTCTGCAACGAGCACGTCGCCGTTGGGCAAGACGTACAGCCAGCGCGGATGGTCGAGCTTGTCGGCGAACGCCGTGACCGCAGTTCCTTCGGCGGCGCTCGGTTTGCCGCCGTCGGGCCAACCGACCGCTGGCGCAATGTTCACCACGGGAACGAGCGTGCCTCGCGGCGGAGGCAACACGGGCGTCGGGCCCATTCCGTCCTGCACCTGGAGTTGCGCTTCGCCACCCACGCAGCCCGCTACGCCGACGGCGGCGGCTGCGCATGCAATCCATACACAAGCGCGCATGAAACGACCTCCATGTCGTTGCGTGGTGACGATGGGCGAGCGTGCCCTGTTGAGGCATCAGGGCGTCGCGGAAAGTTCAGGGAACGCAGCGCGTCGTGACGCTTCCCTCGAGGAAGTTTGCGGCTCTGTATATAAACACAGTATGCTGCCACCCCCGGGCGAAGGAGATCCCCATGAAGCTCTACTGGTGTCCACAGACTCGCTCTTTGCGCGGACTGTGGCTGATGGAAGAGGCGGGAGTTCCGTATGAGCCGGTGAGGATCGACATCCGCAATCCCGCCGAGCACGCGAACGCGCAGTTCCGTGCGGCTTCACCGATGGGCAAGGTGCCGGCGCTCGAAGATGGGGAGGTGCGCATCTGGGATTCGGGCGCGATCTGCGCGTACGTCGCGGACCAGTATCCGCAGGCTCGTCTCGCGCCGCCGATCGGGCACCCGGATCGCGGCCGCTATCTCATGTGGCTCATGTTCACGAACGCCGTGATCGAGCCTGCGATGGTGGAGAAAGTGACCGGTGCGACGCCGCAGCCGTCGCGCAACGGCTGGGGCAGCTGGGCGCAGATGCTGGAGACGTTGCGCAACGGCCTGGAGCGCGGTCCCTTCATCCTCGGCGATCAGTTCAGCGCCGCCGACGTGCTGCTCGGCATGAGCTGCCATTTCATGCGCGCGTTCAAGATGATCTCGGACGAGCCGGTGCTGTTTGCGTACGCCGATCGTTGCGTCGCGCGCCCCGCGTTCCAACGGGCCGTTGAGATCGAGGCCGGCAGCCGTCAGGCCTAGCGTCGCCGAGCGCCGCTAGGTTCTTTGATACGCGATGCCGAGCAGGCCCGCGAAGACGGGCCAGAGCGCCGCCCCGGTGAATGCGGGCAGCCAGCGCCAGGCCGTGGTCACCGGATGGCCGCTGGCGCCGTCGATCCAGTAGAGGACGAACTGGTAGATCACCAGCAGCATGAACACGGTCAGCGTCTGGTGCAGGATCGGGAAGACGCGGATGCGCAGGTGCATCTTGATGGCGATGGCGGTCGCCAGTGTGAGCGCGAGCGCGTGCTGACCGAGCACCACGCCCTTGAACGCATCGAGCGCGATGCCGGCGAGAAATGCGAGCAGCAGCCCGCCGACGCGCGGGCTCATGATCGACCAGTAGAGCACCACGATCACCAGGAAATCCGGACGTCCCACCGCCATCCAGTGCGGCAGCGGCAGCACGCTCAGGATCAGCGCGAGCAGCACGCTCACGACCATCGGCACCCGGTGCAGCGGCATGTCGCGGCTCATCGCGCGGCCTCGCTTGGTTTGGGGGCGCCTGCCGCGGGTGCTTCGGACGCCGGCGGCGTTTCCGGTTCGGGCGGCGGCTGCTTCACCCACACGAGCAGCACTTCACGATCGCGATCGAGCAGCGCGGCGGGCGTGGCGCTGATGTCCGCGTTCGTCTGACCCGTGTCCTTGTTGATCTTGCCCACCGTTGCCACCGGATAGCCCGACGGGAACACGCCGCCGAGACCCGACGTCACCAGCAGGTCGCCCTCCTTGATGTCGGCGTTCGTCGGCAGGAACGGCAGGCTCAGGCGCGACAGGTCGCCCGTCCCCACGGCGATGCTGCGCAGGCCGTTGCGATTCACCTGCACAGGGATCGCGTGCTCCGCGTCGCTCACCAGGATCGCCTCGGAAGTGAAGGCGCCCGCGCGCGTGATCTGGCCGAACACGCCGCGCGCGTCGAGGATCGGCTGGCCCTTGAACACTCCGTCCGGGGAGCCCTTGTTGATGATGACGCGGTGGCGGAACGGATTCACGTCCACGCGCAGGATCTCGGCCACCATCACCCGTTCGGCGATGCTGGAGGTGGCTTCGCGCATGTTGCGCAGCCGGATGTTTTCCTGCTCCAGCGCCGCCATGCGCATGGTGCGCACGTTGGCATCGCGCAGCTGGACGCGCAACTCGGCGTTCTCCTGCGCCAGGCGCTTGCGGGTCGCGAAACTCTCGTCGAGCCAGGCCCACGCGGCCCCCGGCGAGTTCACCAGGACCTGCACCGGGTAGGCGGCCGCGGACAGGGCGAAGCGCACGCGCTCGAGGTAGCCGTGGCGCTCATCGAGCCACATCAGGCCGAAGCAGAGCAGGGCGTAGAAGACGAATCGAGCGAGTACGGACGGGCCGCGACCCAGGATGGGACGAGAGTCTGTGCGCAAGGAAACCAATCGGGAGCCTTACGATCCGTTTCGCGCCTGGCGCGCGTCGGTAGACTACTCCAGCCCGAACATGCCGGGGCCGTGTTCCTCGGTCAGCTCGAGGATGCGACCGCCGCCGCGCGCCACGCAGGTGAGCGGATCGTCCGCCACCACCACCGGCAGGCCCGTTTCTTCCATCAGCAGCTTGTCGATGTCGCGCAGCAGGGCGCCACCACCCGTGAGCACGATGCCGCGCTCGGCGACGTCCGCGCCGAGCTCGGGCGGGGTCTGCTCCAGCGCCTGCTTCACTGCGCCGACGATGCCCTGCAGCGGTTCCTGCAGCGCCTCGAGGATCTCGTTGCTGTTGAGCGTGAAGCTGCGCGGCACGCCTTCCGAGAGATTGCGGCCCTTGACCGACATCTCGCGCACCTGCTGGCCCGGATATGCCGAGCCGATCTCCAGCTTGACGCGTTCCGCGGTGGCCTCGCCGATCAGGATGCCGTAGTTGCGGCGCACGTAATTGGTGATCGCCTCATCGAAGCGATCGCCGCCGATGCGCACCGAGGAGGCGTACACGATGCCGTTCAGCGAGATGACTGCGACCTCGGAGGTGCCGCCGCCGACGTCGAGCACCATCGAGCCGCGTGCCTCGTGGACCGGGAGGCCGGCGCCGACCGCGGCCGCCATCGGCTCGAACACCGTGTCGACGCTGCGGGCACCCGCGCCCTCGGCGCTCTCCTTGATCGCGCGCCGCTCCACCTGCGTGGAGCCGAACGGCACCGCGACCAGCACGCGCGGGCTCGGCTGCATGAGGCGGTTGCCGTGCACCTTCTTGATGAAGAACTGTAGCATCTTCTCGGTGTAGGTGAAGTCGGCGATGACGCCGTCCTTCATCGGACGCACGGCCGTGATGTGGCCGGGCGTGCGGCCGAGCATGTTCTTGGCCTCCGCGCCCACCGCCACGATCACCTTGCCGCCGCGCGTGGGCTCGTCCTGGACCGCGACCACCGAGGGCTCGTTGAGCACGATGCCCCGACCCCGAACGTAGATCAGTGTGTTGGCGGTGCCGAGATCGATCGAAAGGTCGGACGAAAAGTATCCCCGGAGGCGTTTGAACATGATTTTCCGTGCGAAAAGTGCTGGGGAAGGGGGCAAAAACCGGCCGGTACTCTAGCAACGGGGAGGACTTTGGGCAATACGAAGGTGTATGATTGTGCGCGGTTTTTTCCGGCTTTTTGCCCTATTTTTCGGGCACACTTCACACTCATGACACTCACGCGCAAAGACGTCGAGAGCATCGCCCACCTGGCGCGGCTCGAGATCACCGAAGAACAGATGCCCGCGTACGTCGGGAGCCTGTCCAGCATCATCGACTTCGTCGAGCAACTCAATCGCGCGCAGACCGGCGACGTCGAGCCGATGGCGCACCCGCTCGCAGGGCAAAGCCAACGCCTGCGCCCGGACGAGGTCACCGAGCGCGACGAGCACGAGCGCTATCAGAAGAACGCGCCCCAGGTCGAAGCCGGCCTGTACCTCGTA
>DASTQG010000440.1:0-15005 GCA_035761885.1 Steroidobacteraceae bacterium
GGAGCGCGGTGCGGACTTCGCGCCGCAAGCCGCGAAGCTCCTCGATGCCTGCACGGCCGCCGTCAAGATCGTGTTCGTGTGTTCTCCTAACAATCCGACCGGAAATCTGATCGAGCGGCCGACCCTCGAGCGGCTGTGCGCCTCACTTGCGGGCCAGGCCCTGGTGGTCGTGGACGAGGCGTACCTCGAGTTCGCGCAGACCAGCAGCGCGATCGATTGGATCGCGCGCTTTCCGCACCTCGTGGTCCTGCGCACGCTCTCCAAGGCGTTCGGTCTCGCAGGCGCGCGCTGCGGCGTGCTGGTGGGCAACGCGGAGCTGGTCGACCTCCTGCGTCGCATGATCCCGCCCTATGCGATCACGGCCCCCACGATCGAAGCGGTGTTGCATGCGCAGGAGCCGGCACAACGCATCACCGCCGCCGCGCGAGTCGAGATCATCATTCGGGAACGCGCGCGCCTGGCAGCGGGTCTGGCGCGCAGCGAGCAGATCTCGCGCGTGTGGCCGAGCGCCGCGAACTTCCTGCTCGTCGATTGCGTCGATGCGCAACGCGTGCTGGAGGCGGCCGCGGCGGCGCGGCTCCTGGTGCGCGACGTGCGCAGCCAGTCCTCGCTGGGGGCCTCGCTGCGAATCACGGTCGGAACTCCCGAGCAGAACGACCGGCTGATCGCCGCGGTGCTGTCGGCATGAGCGGCGCGCGCGTCCTGTTTCTCGATCGCGACGGCACCCTGATCGAGGAGCCCGACGACATGCAGGTCGATCGCCTGGACAAGATCCGCCTGATGCCGGGAGTGATCGCAGCCCTGAGCGCGGCCCGCAAGGCGGGTTACCAGCTGGTGATGGTCACGAACCAGGACGGTCTGGGCACGTCCGCGTTTCCGGAGGAGCAGTTCCGCGCGGCGCAGGATTTCGTGCTGGACCTCTTCTCCTCCCAGGGCATCACGTTCGACGCCATCTGCGTGTGCCCGCACTTTCCCGCCGACCGCTGCGAGTGCCGCAAGCCGCAGCTGGGATTGGTGCAGGCCTTCCTCGCGCGCCAGCCGATCGACCGTACCGCGAGTTTCGTGGTGGGTGATCGGGACACGGACCTCGAGTTCGCCCGCAACCTGGGCATCGCCGGCCTGCGCGTGCGCCTTCGCGGCAGCGAACAGGAGAACTGGGAGGCGGTAACCCGGCGCATCCTCGATCGCACCCGCGTTGCCAGCGTCGAACGGCGCACGCGCGAGACGCAGATCGCCGTCACCGTGAATCTCGATGCGGCGACACCGGTCGAGATCCGCACCGGCCTCGGGTTCCTGGATCACATGATCGAGCAGGTGGCGCGCCACGGCGGTTTCTCGCTCACGCTGCGCGCGCAAGGCGATCTGCACATCGACGAGCACCACACCGTCGAGGACAGCGCGCTCGCCCTCGGGCAGGCGCTGCGCGAGGCACTCGGCGACAAGCGCGGCATCGGCCGCTACGGCTTCATACTGCCGATGGACGAAGCGCAGGCGCGCGTGGCGATCGATCTCTCGGGCCGCGCGTACAGCGTCTTCGAGGGCAAGTTCGGCCGCGAGCGCGTGGGCGAGCTGCCCACCGAGCTGGTGCCGCATTTCTTCCGCTCGCTCGCGGATTCGCTCGGTGCCGCGATCCACATCCACGTCCAGGGCGACAACTCGCACCACATGATCGAAGCGTGCTTCAAGGGGCTCGGGCGAGCGCTGCGCCAGGCCGTGCGCATCGAAGACGAACACATCCCCAGCAGCAAGGGCGTGATCTAGGGGCGTTTGACGTGGAATGTCACGACGCGTGAGCACTCGGATCGTCATCGTCGACAACGGAGGCGCGAACGTCGCATCGCTCGTGTACGCCCTGGAACGGCTCGGGCATTCGGCCGTACTGAGCGCCGATGCCGACGTGATTCGCGACGCCTCGCACGTCTTTCTGCCAGGGGTCGGCGCGGCGGGCGATGCCATGGGTCGCCTGCGGGCGAAGCGGCTCGATACCTTGATCCCTGCCCTCACTCAGCCAGTCCTGGGCATCTGCCTGGGCATGCAGCTCTTATATGAGTGGTCCGCCGAGGACGACACGCGCTGCCTGGGCGCCATTCCGCGCAGCGGGGCGATGCGCCTTGCCGCGACGGTGGGCCGTCCGGTGCCACACATGGGCTGGAATCGTATCTCGCCGCTGCGCTCGACACCTCTGCTGGAAGGAGTGCGGCCGGGTGAGTATGCGTACTTCGTGCACAGCTATGCGGTGCCGCTCGGCGCGGAGACGGTCGCGAGCACCGACTATGGCTCGCCCTTTTCCGCCGTGATCGCTCATCGCAACTTCCACGCGACCCAGTTCCACCCGGAACGCTCGGCGCGCACGGGCGCGACGCTCCTGCGCAACTTCCTGGCCTTGCACTGATGCGCCTCATTCCCGCCATCGATCTGCGCGGCGGCCGCTGCGTGCGGCTCTACCAGGGCGACTTCGCCGCCGAAACGCGTTACGAGATCGAGCCGCACGAGCTGCTCCTGCGCTATCGCGGCCTCGGCGCACGCTGGCTGCACGTGGTCGACCTGGACGGCGCCCGCGATGGGGCGCAGGCCAATCGAATTGCGATCGTGGGCCTCGCCTCGCAGCGCGCCGTGAAACTGCAGGTCGGCGGCGGCCTGCGCGACACGGCGAGCGTCGACCAGTTGCTGCGCGCGGGCGTGGGGCGCGCGGTGCTCGGAAGTCTCGCGATCCAGGATCCGCAGGCCACGCGCGAGTGCCTGAGCCGCTTCGGGAGCGACGCCATCGTGCTCGCCTTCGATGTGCGCCTGGACGCGCAGGGCGTGCCCCGATGCGCCACTCACGGCTGGCGCCAGCAAAGCGAGGTATCGCTGTGGGATGCCGTCGGTCGCTACGTGGAGCACGGGCTCAGGCACGTGCTGTGCACGGACGTTGCGCGCGACGGCGCCCTGCAAGGGCCGAACGTCGACCTCTATGCGCAGGCGGTGCGTCGTTACCCGCAGATCGAGTGGCAGGCCTCGGGCGGCGTGCGTGACGCAGCCGACCTCGTGGCGCTCGCTGCAACCGGCGCCGCCGCGGCCATCAGCGGGCGCGCGCTGCTCGATGAGCGCATCGCGCGCGAGGAGCTCGGACCATTCTTGCCCGCCGCATAATTCCCTGCCTCGACGTGCGCGACGGCCAGGTCGTGAAGGGCGTGCGCTTTCGCGACCATCGTGTCGTGGGCGACATCCTGGAGCTGGCGGCGCGCTACCGGGAGGAAGGCGCGGACGAGCTGGTGTTCTATGACATCACCGCGAGTCCCGAAGGGCGCAGCGTGGATCGCGCCTGGATCGGCCGCATCGCGCGCGTGCTCGACATTCCGTTCTGCGTCGCCGGCGGCATCCGCTCGATCGAAGACGCGGAAGCGGTGCTGAATGCCGGCGCCGAAAAAATCTCGGTCAACTCCCCCGCCCTCGCCGACCCGGCTCTCATCGACCGCCTGAGCCGCCGCTTCGGCGTGCAATGCGTGGTGCTCGGGATCGACAGCCAGCGCATCGACGGCGACTATCGCGTGTACCAGTACACCGGCGATACCTCGCGCACCCGGCCCACCGCGCGGCGCACGCTCGACTGGGTACGCGAAGCGCAGGAGCGTGGCGCGGGCGAGATCGTGCTCAATTGCATGGCGAGCGACGGTGTGCGCGCGGGCTACGACCTGGAACAGCTCGCCGAGGTGCGTGCACGTTGCCACGTCCCGCTGATTGCATCGGGCGGCGCGGGCGCCCCGCGGCACTTCGAGGCGGTGTTTCGCCAGGCGCACGTCGACGGAGCGCTCGCCGCCAGTGTGTTTCACAGCGGCGACATCGCCATCGGCGCGCTCAAACGCCATCTGGCCCAGCAGGGGATCGAGGTCAGGCCATGAGAGTGGAAGAAATTGCGCGGCTCGACTGGTCGAAGTCGGATGGGCTCCTGCCCGCAGTCGTTCAGCACGCCGGCACCGGCGCGGTGCTCATGCTCGGCTACATGACCCGCGAGGCGCTGCGCGAGACGCTCTCCGGCGGCCGGGTCGTGTTCTTCAGCCGCACACGCGAGCGGCTGTGGATGAAAGGCGAGACGTCAGGTCATCATTTGCACGTCGTGTCGGTCAGTGTCGACTGCGATCGCGACACCATCCTGGTCCAGGCCGAGCCGCAGGGACCGGTGTGTCATCGCGGTACGCCTACCTGCTTTACCGATCAACCACCTACGGACGCCCAGCGAGTCGCTTTCCTGGCCGAGCTTGAAGGCGTGATCGCTCGCCGGATCGCGGAGAAGCCCGAAGGGAGCTATACCGCGCGCCTGTTCGCGGGTGGCACCACCCGCCTGGCACAGAAAGTCGGCGAGGAAGGGCTGGAAGTGGCGCTGGCGGCGGTTGCCGAGGACGAGACGAAGCTCCTGGGAGAGAGCGCAGACCTCCTCTATCACCTGCTCGTGCTGCTCAAGAGCCGCAACCTGTCACTCGCGCAGGTCGTGAACGAGTTGTCGTCGCGACATTCGAGTCGTGACTAGCGAGCAGAGCGCGTTTAATAGCATACCGCACTGCAAATTGCTGCCGGCGAGCGTGCCACCTCGCGAGTTCACCGGCGCGCGCAAAAATATTCTGCTGGGAACTCGCGCCAATCCGGTTTAGTCTTTTTTCCGAAGGCTCATTGGGAGGCGGGCTGAGCCGGCGTTACCGGCTTTCGTCAGATGCCAGAGGCCCGCGTTCAGGTAACTTCAGGAGAAGCGAGCGTACTTCGGAGGAGCGATGCCGTCAGAAACCTCTGATTCCGTGCCGTCCCGGCGCACGAGCTTCGTCGATTCGCTGACTGCGTTCAGCCGACAGCATCGGGCGCAGCACTGGGAAGGCACCTTCCAGGACTTTCTGACCAACATCCTGCCTCCGAACCCCGCCCAGCTCGCCCGCTCCAGCCATCAGTACATCTGGGACATGCTCCGCTGGTACGGACGCGAGTCCAACGGCGGCAAGGACGAGACCCAGCGCGCACTGGAGCTGTTCAAGCGAGAGCTGTTCGGCGTCGATGAGCCCCTCGCGCGCGTCGTCGACTATTTCAAGGCCGCCGCCGCCGGCTCCGACGTGGGCCGCCGGCTGCTCCTCATGCTCGGTCCACCGTCGGGCGGCAAGTCCACGCTCGCGATCCTGCTCAAGCGCGGCCTCGAGGAGTACAGCCGCACCGACGAGGGCGCGCTCTATGCGATCAAGGGCTCGCCGATGCACGAGTCCCCGCTCAACCTGGTTCCCGCCAGCCTGCGCAGCGAGTTCCGCGACACCTACGGCGTGGAGCTCACCGGCGAAGTGAGCCCGTGGGCGCGCGACCGGCTGCTGCGCGAATACGAAGGCGACTACCTGCGCATGCCCGTGGAGCGGGTCTTCCTGTCCGAAGCCTCGCGCGTCGGCGTGGGCACCTATGCGCCGCACGATCCGACGACCGCGGACATCGCGGACCTGGTGGGATCCGTCGACCTGTCGAAGGTCGCGGAAGTGGGCGATGAAGGCGACCCGCGCGCCTGGAGCTGGTCGGGCGCCGTGTATGCCGCGAGCCGCGGCATGCTCGAGATGATCGAGATCCTCAAGGTCAAACGCGAATTCCTCTATCTCCTGCTGACGCTCACGCAGGAGAAGAACGTGAAGGTCTCGCGCTTTCCGCTCATTCACCT
Organism: Steroidobacteraceae bacterium; assembly: GCA_035761885.1. Classification (GTDB taxonomy): domain Bacteria; phylum Pseudomonadota; class Gammaproteobacteria; order Steroidobacterales; family Steroidobacteraceae; genus DASTQG01. The sequence goes on from DASTQG010000440.1 coordinate 5,657, forward strand.
GGACGAGACCATCCTCGCCCACACGAATCTCGCCGAGTTCCACAAGTTCCTGCAGGAGAAGGAGAACGAGGCGCTGCTGGACCGCATGGTCATCATCAAGGTGCCCTATGCGCTCTCCTTCCGTGACGAGGCGCGCATCTACCAGAAGCTCGTCTCGGGCGCTCCGGCGTTTCGCGATGTGCACCTGGACCCGCACGTGCTCAAGCTCGCGTCGGTGTTCGCGATCCTGACGCGCCTGGCCAAGCCCGAGCGCGAGGGGCTGGACCTTTCGAAGAAGCTGCGCATCTACGCGGGCGAGAGCATCGAGGGCTTCGCCGAGAACGAGGCCACCCGCCTGCGCGCCGAAGCGCCGGACGAGGGCCTGGCGGGCGTGAGCCCCCGCTTCGTCGTCAATTCGATCTCCAACGCCATCACCCGCAGCGACACGCGCAGTCTCACCAGCATGGAGCTGCTGCTCGCGCTCAAGGACTCGATCGAGAGCGATGCGCGCATGGACGCGAAGCAGAAGAAGGCGTGGATCGACCACCTGGTCGTCGCGCGCAAGGATTTCTACAACCGCTGGGTCAAGGAAGACGTGCACCGGGCGCTGTTCGCATCCTTCGAAGAGGAGGCGCAGCAGCTGCTCGAGAAGTACCTCGACGAGGTCGAGGCGTCGCTGGACCAGCGCCAGGTGACCGACCCCATCACGGGCGAAACGCGCGCGGCGGACGAGCGTTTCCTGCGCTCGGTGGAAGAGAAGATCAAGGTATCGGACTCCGGCAAGCACTCCTTCCGGCAGGAAGTCGTGCGCAAGGCCATGGTCGCCTTCAAGGCTGGCGAGAAATTCACGCTCGACAGCCACGCTCGCATGCACGAGGCGATCGAGCAGTACCTGTTCGAGGAGCGCCGCGACGTGCTGCGGCTGGTGACCTCCAGCGCGCGGCCCGACGACGAGGCCCGCAAGAAGATCTCCGCGGTGCAGGAGCGCCTGGTGACCGAGTACGGTTACGACGAGCATTCCGCCAAGGAAGCGCTCAACTACGTCACCACCCTGCTCGCACAGGAGTAGCGGGGCCGCCGTGGGCGAATCCGAAAAATCAGCCGGCGGCTCCCGCATCAACGGCTGGTATGAACTGTTCTCCCGTGGCGCGCGCGACTGGCTGCGCCACAACGACAAGGTCCGCGAGGCGGTCAAGCAGCACCTTCCCGACATCGTCGCCGGCGCCGACGTGCTGAGCGGCGGCGCGCGCACCGTGCGCGTACCCGTGCGCATGCTCGAGCACTATCACTTCCGCCTGCGCAAGCCTTCGCAGCAGGACGGAGTCGGCCAGGGCGCGGCGAAACCGGGCGACGTGCTGGCGCGTCCTTCGCAGCAGGGTGAAGGCGCCGGCAAGGGCGCCGGGGGCCAGGACGAAGGCGGCATCGAGTTCATGCTCGAGTTCAAGGTCGACGACATCGTCGACTGGCTGTGGGAGGAGATGCAGCTCCCCAACCTGCACGCGCGCGTCGGCAAGGCCGAGGAAACCGACTGGAAGCGCGAAGGGTGGGACAAGCGCGGCGCACGCTCGCGGCTGGATCGGCGCCGCAGCCTCAAGGAATCGGTGAAGCGCCGCTCGATGCAGTCGGAGGATGCGCCGGCCTTCACCGACGACGATCTGCGCTTTCGCCAGCTGGCGCGTCGCGACCAGCCGTCGATCCAGGCGGTGGTGTTCCTGCTGATGGACGTCTCCGGCAGCATGTCGGACCGCGACCGTCAGCTCGCCAAGAGTTTCTTCTTCTGGGCCGTGCAGGGCCTGCGCCGCCAGTACCGGCACCTCGACACCGTGTTCGTGGCGCACACGACGGAGGCCTGGGAGTTCGAAGAGGCGCAGTTCTTCCAGGTCACTGGCAGCGGCGGCACGGTGGCGTCCACCGGTCTGCTCAAGGTGCGCGAGATCATGGAGGAACGCTTCAGCCCCTCGCGCTACAACATCTATCTCTTCTACGCCTCCGACGGCGACAACTACGCCGCGGACCGGCTGGCCGCGGAGAACGCGCTCAACGCACTCGCGGACGTCGGCAACTATTGCGGCTATCTGGAAGTGTCCTCGGGCGCGCAGCGCCAGCTGTCGACCGAGACCGGGCAGCTCTTCAAGTCCCTCGCCGAGCGCGGCAAGCCGGCGGGCAGCTTCGCGGTCGGCGCGATCGAAGACATCTGGCAGGCCGTGCGCCACTTCTTCCAGCACCAGGCGAAGCAGACACCGTGAGCAGCAGCGACTGGCGCGAGTTCCTGCCGCGCATCGAAAAGCTCGCCCTCGACAACGGACTGTCGTTCAACCCGGTCGACTTCGAGTCGGTGCCCGACAGCTTCATGATGGAAATCTCCGTCTACGGGCTGCCGGTGCGCATGCCGCACTGGTCGTTCGGCGTGCGCTACATCTATCAGCTGATCCAGCACCGCATGGGGCACTCGCGCCTGTTCGAGGTGGTGTTTCCCGGCAATCCGGGCCACGCGTACCTCGCCGCGAGCAACGGCATCGCCGAGAACGTGCTGGTGACCGCGCACGTGCTCGGGCACGCGGACTTCTCGCGCAACAACATGATGTTCCGCCGCAGCCAGGAGCAGGTGGGCGAGAACATCGTCGAGCACGCCGCCAATCACGCGCGCCAGATCGGACGCGCGATCGAGGAATACGGCGTGCCACGGGTCGAGGCCGTGCTGGATGCGGCCCTCGCGCTCGAGCAGCACGTGGACCTGAATCAGCGCCTGCAGCGCGAGCGCTTCCCCGAATACCTGGAACCGAAGGCGGCGGTCTCCGACGACAAGTTCCGCAAGCGCTTCGCCTCGCTCGATCCGCCCGAAGGCGGCGACCGCGACGCCCGGCGGCAGAAGGCGCCGGTCCCGCCGCGCCCCGAGCGCGACCTGTTGTGGTTCATCGCAAACTACGCGCCCGACCTCGAGGGCTGGGAGCGCGACATCTTCCTCGCGGTGCGCGAGGAGTCGTTCTACTTCCATCCCGTGTTCGCGACGCAGATCATGAACGAGGGCTGGGCATCGTATTGGCACGCGCGCCTGCTGCGCGAGGCGGATTTCCTGCCGCAGCAGGCGTACCTCGACGCGGTCAAGTGCCACTCGGACGTCGTGCGTCCGCACGCGAGCGGCGAGCGCGTGGCGCTCGCCATCAATCCGTATCACCTGGGTTTCACCCTGTGGGAGCTGATCGTGGAGCGCGACGGCATGGAAGCGGCGCGCCGGATCATGCAGCAGGACGACGACTTCAGCTTCGTGCGCAACCACCTCACCCCGGAGGTCGCCGAGAAGCTGGAGATGTTCCGCTACCGCGCCGAGTCGAACGGCTCCATCAAGGTGGTGGACACCGACATCGCCGCGCTGCACGAGGCGCTGCTCGCTCCCAAGTACAACTTCGGCGCGCCGAGCGTCGCCGCCGCGCTCGTGCGCATGGACGGGACCCTCGAGCTCGAGCACGACCACAAGAGCGACGGGCGCGGGCTGGACGTGGAGCGCGGCAAGCGCGTCATCGAGTACATCCAGCGCGTGTGGCGGCGGCCGGTGCTGATGCACACCGTCGACGAGGAAGGCGAAGCCATCGAGCTGTCAGTGCCGATGCCGGCCGCGAAGTAGACAGCGCAATGGCCACGAAAACCACGTGACACTAAAGAATACGACCGGGAAGAACGGCATTGCCCGTTTCTCGTGTCGCGCCCATTCCTTGTCTTCTTTCGTGTCGGTTCGTGTGTTTCGTGGCTATTCCTCTATCTCTCGCCCGGCCTTGCGGCGGATGTAGAGCAGCTTCTCCACCTCGGCGACGACCGCGTCCTGCTCGTCGAGCACCTGCACGATCATCACCGGCTCGATCTTTTCCTGCGTCTGCAGCTGCGCGCGAAAGTCAGCGAGCTGCGCGGCCGTGAGGCGGAAATGCGCGCGCACCCTGCCCTTGCCGGGCTTGCGGAAACGGATGCTGGCGGCCTTGTCCCACACGATGTAGTCGCGCCCCAGGTTGTGCAGCAGCATCAGCATGTAGAACGGGTCGGTCATCGAGTACAGCGAGCCGCCGTAGTGCGTGCCGACGTAGTTCATGTTCCACCAGTGCTGCTTCATGTCGACGTCGATCTCGCGCAGATCGTCCGAGACGCGCCGCACGCGAATACCCGCCCCGCGCAACGGCCGGTACAACCGCAGCACCCACTTCAGCGTTCTCGCCGACAGGCGTGGCCGTTTCACCGTGCCGCCGCCATGCCGGTGCGCCACATGAGCGCGATGGCGAGGCAGGTGAGCGCCGCCGCCATCGCGAAGGCCGCCGGCGCTCCGACCACTTCCCACACCGCGCCGAACGCGACCGCGCCTGGCAGGATGAACGCGCCGTTCACCAGGTGATACACGCCGAAAGCCGTGCCGCGCTGGTCGGCCGGCGCGACGTCTCCGACCAGCGAGCGTTCCGCCGCTTCGGTGAGTGCAAGCGAACCGCTGTAGGCGATGAAGAGAATCCAGACCCAGGCGCCCACCGCCGGCAACAGGGCAAGCACGCAGAGGAGTACCACGCGGATCGTCCAGCCGGCCGTCAGCGTCACGGCGCGGCCAAAGCGGTCGGAAAGGATCCCTGCCGGGAGAGCCACGGCCATCTTCAGAAGGCTGGCGAGCGCCCAGAGCAACGCAATGCTGGCGATGTCCACGCCATGGCTCGTGGCCCACAATACCAGGAAGGCTTCAGGGGTCGTCGCAAGCGCGAGCAGCGCGCAAGCGACCAGCAGCCGCTTGAGTCGTGCGTCCAGAGTCCGCCATTGCAGCGTGGCCCGCGCCGGCACCTGGGCTGGCGCATCCTGTTCGCGCAGGCCGAAAACCAGCAGGCCCACCACCAGCACTCCCATGACGCCGGACGCGAGGATCACCTGTTGCATCGACAGGCCCGCGGTGAGCAGCGCGAAAGCGAGCAGCGGGCCGATGACCGCGCCCGAGTGATCCATCGAACGGTGAAATCCGTACGCGCGACCGCGCGCTTCAGCGGGCACCGCAGAGGCGATCACCGCATCGCGCGGCGCGCTGCGGATGCCCTTGCCGACGCGATCGAGGAAACGCAGCAGCAGCACCGCGCCCCAGGCGAGCGCCAGGCCGATGAGGGGTCTGGCGATGTTCGACAGCGTGTAGCCGCCGATGACCAGCCGGCGCGCGCTGAAACCGCGATCCGCGAGCCAGCCCGACAGCAGCTTCAGCACGCTCGCCGTGGCCTCGGCCACGCCTTCGACGAGTCCGACGATCGCCGGGCCCGCGCCGAGCGCGCCGACGAGAAACACCGGCATCAGCGGGGTGACCATCTCGCTGGCCGCATCGTTGAGCAGCGAAACGAGGCCCAGCACGATGACTGTGCGAGGCAGCGCGAAGGAAGACGTGAGCAGCGCGCGCATCAGGTACCGGATACTTGCAATACTTGGCATTCTCGGGAGTCGCAGCCCCGAGAATGCCAAGTATTGCAAGTATCCGGTACCTACAGCATGAATTCCTTCGCGGGCGCGCGCAGGTTGTAATGCGAGCTCATGGCATGCCCGTAGGCGCCCGCGTTCGCGATCAGGACCACGTCGCCCTCGCGCGTGGGCGGCAGCAGCCGGTCCACGCCCAGCTGATCGCCGCTTTCGCAGATGGGACCCACCACGCTGAAGGTTTCGGTGGCCGGCTCGTCCAGGCGCGTGAGGTTCACGATCTCGTGGTGCGAGCCGTAGAGCGCCGGACGGATCAGCGAATTCATGCCCGTGGCGATGCCCACGTACTGCACCTCGCCCTTGCCCTTGAGCTGGGTGACCTGCGCCACCAGCGCGCCCGCCTCGGCCACCAGGTAGCGGCCCGGCTCGATCCACAGTTCCAGCCCGGGATTCTTCTCGCGCACCTCGAGAAGCGCGCTGTCCAGCGCCGCCAGGTCCACGCCCGGCTGCGCGGGACGTTCCGGCACGCCCAGCCCGCCGCCGATGTCGAGGACCCGCACGTCGCGAAAGCGGCGCGCGATGCCGGCGAGCTGCGTGGCCGTTTCCACCCAGTTGTGCACGTTGAACACGCCGCTGCCCGCGTGCGCGTGCAGACCCACGATGCGCACGCTCAGTTCGCGCGCCAGGCGCCCCAGCTCGTCGAGCTCGGAAAGGGGCACGCCGAACTTGGAATGCAGGCCGGCCGTGCGCACGTGATCGTGGTGACCGCGCCCGTGGCCGGTGTCGATGCGCACGAACAGCTCGCGGCCGCGCCACAGCTCGGCCCACTCGCGCAAGGGATGCAGATTGTCCAGCGTGACCTGCAGGTCGCGCTCGAGCGCGAACGCATACTCCGAGCGTGGGGCGAAATTGGGCGTGAACAGGATCCGCTCGCGCGGCAGGTCGGGAAAGAGCGCCAGCACGTGCTCGAGCTCGCCCTGCGAAACGCATTCCAGGCCCACGCCGCGCTCGACGACCGTGCGCAGCACGTCCGCGTGCGGGTTCGCCTTGATCGCGTAGAAGCGGCGGTCGATCGACTTCATGGCCGCGAGGCCGTCGACGCGCTTCTGGATCGTGCCCCGATCGTAGGCGTACGCCGCACCGTTGCGACCGGCCAGGTCCAGCAGCTGCGAGCGGCGCGAGTGCCACCACGGAGGCGGCGCGTCCGCGGACCTGCGCGCCGGCGAGAACAGCTGCTCCCAGGTCGGGCCCATCACCTTGTCACGCGCGGTCGCGCGGATGAGCAGGTCGTGCAGCTGACGCGCCAGGCGATCGCCCTGGTCCTCGTCGATGACGAAGGTGAAGTTCAGGTCGTTCGCGGCCTGGCTGACGAGATGGATCTTCTGTTCCTCGAACAGCTCGAACGCATCGCCGAGGCGGTGCAGGATGCCGCGGATGTTGCGGCCGACCAGGCTCAGGCTGGCGCACGGTCCGATGACCTGCACCCGGCACAACCGCGACAGGTCCGAAACCAGTCCGGCGATCGCTGCCCCATCGAGCGTGTTCGCGGCCGGGTCGAGCGACACGGTGACGTTCGTCTCGGAGGTGGAGATCAGGTCGACCGACAGGCCGTGATCCTTGAAGACCTGGAAAGCGTCGGCCAGGAAGCCCACCTGGTGCCACATGCCGGGACTGTCCAGGGAGATCAGCGTGATGCCCTTGCGGACGGCGATTGCCTTCACTTGCGCGGCGCTGTCGCCGGGCGCCGAGGTGATCACGGTGCCTTCCAGCTCGGGCATCTGCGTGGCGTAGACGTGCAACGCGATGCCGTACTGGCGCACCGGCAGGATGCAGCGCGGATGCAGCACCTTGGCGCCGCTGCTCGCGATCTCCTGGGCCTCGTCGTAGTGCAGCGCCTTCAACAGCCGCGCGGTGGGCGTGGAGCGTGGGTTGGCGCTGAACATCCCCGGCACGTCGGTCCAGATCTCGAGCCGCCTCGCCTGCAGCTTGGCGGCGAAGTAAGCGCCCGACGTATCCGATCCGCCGCGCCCGAGCAGGACGGTGTTGCCATCCTCGTCGCTGGCGATGAAGCCCTGCGTGAGCAGCACGTGCCCGGGTGCGGAGAACCGCCGCTGCAACTCGGGATCGGGTTCGAAATTGCACGTGGCGGATAACACGCTGGTCCGTGCGCCGCGTCGCGCTTCGCTCTTGAGCACGGTTCGCGCGTCGACCCAGGTGACCTCGAGGCCTTGCGAGCGCAGGAACTGCGCACCGAGCACCGTGGCCATCAGTTCGCCGGTCGCCATCACGCGCGCCCGCACGCGCTCGCTCACTTCTCCGACGAGCGCGACCCCGGCGGCGATCTGTTGCAGGTCGTTGAGGTGACGCTCCAGGTCCGCGCCGGGCGCGATTCGCAGCTCTCGCGCAAGCTCTCGGTGCCGCTCCACGATCTGCTGGTAGACGGGCTCGTGCTGGCCCTCCATCGCCTTGGCGAGCAGCGACTCGAGCCGATCAGTGATGCCGGAGATGGCCGAATGCACTACGACGGGACGCAGCCCGTCGCCGAGCCGTGCGCGCAGTACCCGCACGATGTTGTGCCAATTGGCCGCTGTGGAGACGCTGGTCCCGCCGAACTTCAGGACCACCCAGGGAGATTCCGCCGCCGAGATCATCGCTTCACACCCTCTGTGCTTCGCCAGTCCGCAGCCGCACGCACCCATCGCGGGCGCGCTTGCCGAGGTTCAACCGACGGATCGGGTGTTGCTCAGATCGGACGCCCGCCGAGGAAGCCCTGGATCCGGGCTCCCGAATGCGGCGTCATTTCTTGTCGTCTTCGAAGATCTCGCGCAGCTCTTTCTCGAGCGCGCGATCCGCGAGAACGTCCTCGAGCCGACTCCACGCCGCCTTGCCGCGTTTCACCGCCGCTTGCTTGGCGCGGCGATCAACACGGTCGATGATGATGCGGTCGAAGTCCGACGACTCTTCCTGCTGCTCCGCGAGGAAGTCTTCGTCGAGTTCGAAGTGGTCGTCGTCTCGTTCGGACATGGCTGCCTTGTTTGGGGAAAACCGCGATGGATCAGTGAGATCCGACGTGGTCAAGCGACCAAGAGGCTGCGAAATATACAAGATCTGGACGACCGTTCAACCCCTTTTGCGGTGCGACATCGCAGTCCGCAGGTCTTCAGCCGCGGCGGACTGCGCCTCTCCGCCCTGCCCTCGGCTGCCTTTCCGAATCAAACGGTTAGGCGCTATCCCTCGGTCACGCTGACAGGGGCACCCCGGCCCAGGCCCAGCCCTTCGGCCGCGCTCTGCTCCGCCCGGGCAATCTCCACGACGCCGAAGGAGTTGACCAGGGCGAGGTATTCCCCGGGTTTGACGTCTCCGTAGGTCCTGCGCATGGGGATCCGGTGGCTGCCCGCGTGCACCACCGGGCGGGTGTAGCGACGCACCAGTTCCTGGTCGATGTTCGTGATCAGGTTGCCGAAGTGATCGAGCGTGATGACCACGCCCCGCACGGACTGCCCGACGAGTTCCGGATCCTCCACCCATGACGGCACGAAGTCCCGGGTGATCTCGCCCAGGTCCGGCGGCTGGCAGCGACCGGCTGCAAGCTCCGCCGCGAGGGGCGCGAAGATGTCCCGGCCATGGAAGGTGGCACTCGCGGGGCCGAGCGCGAAGCGCTCCAGGTGTTTCGCATCGAGTCGCCAGACTGTCGCGTGCGCCGCCCGGCTCACGACCGGCGCCAGCAGTCCGTTGTCGGGCGCGAGGAATACGTGGCTCGCGCCCTGCGCGGAACGCGCATGCACGACGATGATGTCGCGCCGGGTTCCCACGCCCGGATCGACGACCGCGGCGTGCACGCTGCCATCGGGAAAGTACGGCCAGGAGCGGGCCAGCCAGAAGCCGGCTTCGGCGGGCCAGTGCACCAGGATTTCATGCGTGAGGTCGATGATCCGCGCCGCCGGGAAGCGCGTGAGCA
>DASTQG010000441.1:0-7539 GCA_035761885.1 Steroidobacteraceae bacterium
AGATGAAGCTGAAGGACTGGTCGAAGCCCACTTCGTCGATCAGCGCGAGCGTCGCGGCGAAATCGCGCTCGCTCTCGCCCGGGAATCCCACGATGAAATCGGAGCTCACGCTGATCCCGGGCCGCGCGGCGCGCAGTTTCCTGATCTTCGCCTTGAACTCGAGCGCCGTGTAGCCGCGCTTCATGAGCGCGAGGATCCGGTCGGCGCCGCTCTGCACCGGCAGGTGCAGGTGCGCCGCGAGCTTGGGCACGTTCGCGAATGCCTCGATGAGGCTGTCGTCGAAGTGCGCGGGGTGCGAAGTCGTGAAGCGGATGCGCTCGATGCCTTCGATGCGCGCCACGTAGTGAATCAGCGTGGCGAGGTCGACCTCGGCGCCGTCCGCCATCGGACCCGCATAAGCGTTCACGTTCTGGCCCAGCAGCGTCACCTCGCGCACGCCCTGTGCCGCGAGCGATTCGACCTCGGCGAGCACCTGCTCGAAGTCCCGGCTCACTTCCTCGCCGCGCGTGTACGGCACGACGCAGAAGCTGCAGTACTTGCTGCAGCCTTCCATGATCGACACGAACGCGGTGGCGCCTTCGGCGCGCGGCGCGGGCAGGTTGTCGAACTTCTCGATCTCGGGGAAGCTCACGTCGACGACGGGGCGGCCGTGCGAGCGCAGCTCGCGGATCATCTGCGGCAGCCGGTGCAGGGTCTGTGGCCCGAACACCAGGTCCACGAACGGAGCGCGTGCGGTGATGCCCTCGCCTTCCTGGCTCGCGACACACCCGCCGACGCCGATGATCACGCCGGGGCGCCGCTGCTTGAGTGCCCGCCATTCGCCGAGGAGCGAGAACACCTTCTCCTGAGCCTTCTCGCGCACGGAGCAGGTGTTCACCAGCAGCACGTCGGCTGCTTGCGGATCGTCGGTGGGTTCGAGTCCTTCGGCCTCCCGCAGCACATCGGCCATGCGCGCGGAGTCGTACTCGTTCATCTGGCAACCGTAGGTACGAACGTGGACTCGGCCGGGCATGGAAGGGGCAAAAGCCTTACGAAAGGGCGCAAAGCGTAACGGGTTGGGGGCCGGAATTGAAGGCGCAGGATCGAACGCGGTGCGTCCGATCGTGGTCCTCAATTGATTGATTTAACTGCAATTTCTGTAGGCGATGCCCGGAAGGGCCAAATGTCGCGACAACGCCTGACTTCCGCGGGCCGACGTCATTTGCCAGCCCATTTATGCATCGTATAGAATGCATTTTGTCTTAAAGTTTACTTTTGCACTGCATATGATGCATACCACCTTGGAAGATATCGGCGCCGCCATCGCGCAAGCGCGCAAGGCCTCAAAGCGCTCGCAGGCAGCGCTCGCGGGCGCCCTGGGGATGAGCCGAGCCACGATCTCCGGCATCGAGAACGGCACCATTGCCGAGGTTGGCGTGCGCAAACTGATCGCGCTGTGCGGCGCGCTCGGGCTGGAGCTGCGGGCTTTGCCCCGACGCAGCAGGCCCACCTTGAACGAGCTCAGAGAGGAGCAGCGTGCCGCGAAAACGCGCAGCTGAGCCACGCGAGGCTGCCGCCTCCTCCCCTGGCGATCTCGACGTGTTGGCCTCGGCGCAGCGCGCCGGCAGGTTGACGCGCAGCGCGCGGGAGACGGACACCTTCCTGTTCGGGTATGCGAGGGATTGCGCGGCCGAGAGCGCCGTATCGCTCACGATGCCCGTCGTACCGGACCAATACGACTCGATGGGCAGCGTGCATCCGATATTCGAGATGAACCTGCCGGAAGGTGCGCTGCTCGAGCGCCTGCGCCTGATGTTCGCGAAAACAGTGCCCGACTTCGACGCGCTAACCCTCCTGTCGATTCTCGGGCGCTCGCAGATCGGTCGCCTGCGCTACGCCTCACCCGGCACCCAGCCCCAGGAAGTGCCGGCCGAGAATCTCGCGGACCTCCTCGCTCACCGCGGTTCGGAGGATCTGTTCGGCGATCTGCTGGAACGTCACGCTGCCACTTCCGGGATCTCGGGGATGCAGCCGAAGGCACTGGTGCGCGCGGCAGAAGTCGCACCCGACCGGTTTACTCATCGCGGCGCTACACACATCGTGAAGTCTTTCGATCCGCGCGAATACGGCGAGCTGGCAGCCAACGAATACTTTTGCCTGCGCGCAGCGCTACTCGCCGGGATACCCACTGCGGCTGCGCGCCTGTCCGAGAACCGACGCGTCCTGGTCCTGGATCGCTTCGACCTGCGCGAGGACGGGGTCTACCTCGGCTGCGAGGACTTCTGCGTCCTGAACGCCCTGCGAGCGAGCGGCCGTTACCAGGGCAGCTACGAAGACGTCGCGCGGCGCATCGAGCAGTTCGTTTCCGCCGAGCACCTGCAGGGAGCGCTGGAACAGTTCTTCGCAACGCTCGCGCTGTGCTGCGCGATCGAGAACGGCGATGCGCATCTGAAGAACTTCGCTGTCCTGTACGCCGATCCGCAGCAACCCGTCGCGCTGGCCCCAGCCTACGATCTGGTGTCGACCACGCCCTACGTCCCTCGCGACGTGCTTGCCCTGACTCTGGGAGGCACCAAGGAATTCCCCGACCGGACGCGCCTGGTTCGCTTCGGGCGGAGCGCATGCGGCCTCGGCAAAGCGGCAGTCGAACGCGTCCTCGCGCGGGTTACAGCGGGTGTTCGGGGAGCCATCGCAGAGATGCAGCGCCATGCGCGTGAGTACCCGGACTTCGCCCGTGCGCAGCAGCGCCTGGCTCAGACTTTCGAACGGGGTCTTGCGCGCTCGCTCTAGCCACCAGTCTCTAGAAACGCCAATTGACTCCGGCCAGAGGCACCATTCCGAGCCATTTTCTCTGGCGAACGTCGGCGGCGAAGGCGCCGCCCGGGAGTGGCGAGATCTCCACGTCCCGGCAACAGTCGTTGCCCTGGGAGGCGGCGTTACGGACCTCCGCGAAGAACTCGAGCTGTCCCAGGGGCAGCTGTACGGAATACTGACCCCGCAGGTCGAGCAGCAGCCGGTCCTCGAAGTCCTCGCCGTTGCGCTCTCCAAGCGTCGCTGTCGTGAAGCCGGAGCCGTCGCCGGCTGGAGGCCCTTCGAAACGCAAGTCGGTGAATGGCCAGCCGGAGATGTAGCCGCCGACGGCACTGAGCTGCCACGGGCCGGAGGACCACGTGGCGCCCAGCAGCACCGCGTTGCGCTGGTCCCAGCTGCGCGGCGCATCGGCCTGCGCGAAACGATCCTCGCTGCGCGACCACGTGTACGAGCTCCACCACGACAGGCCGCCGCCCGCCTCTGCGTGCAAGGTGACCTCCACTCCGCGCGAGCGCGAGGATTCTGGCGCCACGCGCACGCGGTCGATTTCGATCTCAGGCAACAGCACCAGAGGATCCAGGATGTTTTCGAAACGCGCCCGCACGGTGCGCGCCTCGCGCCCGAAGACCTCCACGCGCAGCTGCAACCCCTCGGCCAGCCGCTGCTCCAGGCCGAGAATCCATTGGCGGGAGGTTTCCGGTTGCGCGAACCGCGGCGCCGGTTCCTCGACTTCGAGCTCGTTCAGGGACTGCGACTGCACGAACCGCCCCGCGCTCGCGCGCAGGACAGTGCGCTCGCCCAGGTCGTAGCGCAGGCTGACCCGAGGGCTCCACTTCTCGTCGCCCTCGATCCAGCTGCGCTCGTCGAAGCGCACACCCAGGTCGAGCGTGACCGCACCGAGCTCCCCGCGCGCCGCCAGCCATGCACCCACCGCGTCGCCATCGATATCCGCCGTCACGCTTTGATTCAGAGTCCCGGGGCGGCCGAACGCGCTCGCAAGCGGCTCCTCGAACTGCGCGGCGGCGTCGTAGTCGTAGAGCGTCTCGCCGCGTGACAGCTCGAGGCCTGCGCGCGAGTGGATGCGCGGCGCGGTGCGCAGCGCCCTGGTGAGACGGAGATCGTCGATCGTGGCGACGCGTGATTCGGTCAGCGTGCCGCTGCTCACACCCGCGCGTGAGGCGGAACCGTTGCGGCGCGCCGTCAGGTGCGAGTGCGCCGCCTGCAGGCCCAGCGACCACCCGCCCGCGTCCGCGTACTCCAGGCGCAACCACGCCGCATCATCGCCATACCGCGCGCGAGCCTCCTCCTGACGGTCGAGCGTGAACAGCTCGTGATCGTCCTCGAGCAGCATGAGCCCTGCCGCCGCGTTCAGCGCCGGCGTGAGCTGGTACTCGTAGCGCACCAGCAGATCCTCGAACTGCGGCTCGCCCACGTCACGGTCGAGCTGGCGTATCACCGCAGCGAGGTTGCTGCGTCGATAGCCGAGCAGCCAATGTCCGCGTTCCCCGCCATGCGAGCCGCTGGAGATGAGCCGGTTGTTGATCACGCTCGCGCCGATGAGCGTCTCGTGGCCGGAAGTGCGCCGCGGCCGCATGTCGAGCACGCCGGCGGCGCGATCGCCGAACTCCACGGGGAAGCCGCCGCTGTAGAGATTCACCGAGTCGACGAGCTCCGGATCGACGGCGCCGAACAGATTCAGGAAATCCTTGAGGTGGAACGGCTCGTACAGGCGCACGCCGTCGAAGCGCATCAGGACCTCGTCGTCGTAAGCCCCACGCACGTGGGCGGTGGCCGACAGCCCGCCGCTGGCGCTGCCCGGAATGCGCTGCAACGAACGGATCACGTCCTGTTCCACGCCCGGCATCGCGCCGAGCTCTGCACGCTCCAGAGCGAGCGAGGCCGGCACCTCGCGCAGCAGCTCATAGCGGCTCGCATGCACCAGCACTTCATCCAGCGGCTGCGAACCGTGCAACTCCGACCGCGCATCCGACGTCGGCTCCGCGGGTGCAGCGGAAGCACGCACTACGACCAATCGCCCCTGCGCCAAGGGTCGGGCCTCCAGGCCGTGCGGGGCGAGAATCTCCGCGAGGACGGCGCGCGGCGCCTGCGAGCGTGGGTCCTGCAGCACACGCAGCTGCGGCTGCACCAGTTGTGAGCTGTACAGCAGCTCGATTCCTTCCTTGCGCAGAATCTCCAGTGCCTGGGCGAGGGGCATGCCCGCCGTGATCCCGACGCTCCGTATGGCTTCGGTTGCGGATTGAGCGAGGATCGCGGGCGCGCAGCAGAGCGATGCGCAGGCCGCAATCGCGCGCAGGCGGGCCGCGAGTCGTTGTCGTGCGTGCCGCGATGACAAAGCCGTTTCGCCGTCGCGAGAGTGGCAGACGCAGGATGCCGGCGGAGCGTATCACGCGGCACTTCGAGCGGCGTTTGCGACGGGAGTCAGGGAGACGGGACTCAGGGACGAGTGGAGATCAGCAGGCGACCCCCCTGGGGCGTGGCCACGTGCGTAGCCATGAAGGTGGTCGTGGCCATCACCGAATCGAGCGCCTGCGCCACGCTCAGGCCACTCGTGGAACCCTGCAGCACCGTGGCGCGCGCCAGCTCACGCGTCCTGGGATCGGCGAACTCCAGGGCGCGCCCGGTTTCTCGCGCCGTCCATTCGAGGAACTCGAGCAGCGTGCGATTGGAGACATCGAATCCGGCCGCGAGTGCCTCGACCCAGCTCCACTGCGGGCCATCGGGCGAGACGCGCCCCCGCCGCACCGCGCCGGCGCGGTCGATCGTCACTTCCTCGGTGGCGCGCGCAACCTCCCGGCTCGCCTCTGCTTCCACCATGACCAACCCCTCGCGCACGCGCACCGTGAGGGCACCTGCAGCGACCAGCACCATGTATTGCGTACCAACGTGCGTGACACTGCCGAATTCCGTATCGATGCTGAGCTTGCCCGCGAGCGGCACGGACGTCTCTCCGGGGGGGCTGTCGACGTAGACAGCGCCGGAGAGCAAGAGGGCCCGATGCGCATCGAGCCAGCGCAGCCGCGAGCCCGGTCCCAAGCGGACCGAGACCTCGCCGCCCAACGTGAAACTGGCGCCCCCGTCAGTGCCCGTGACCACTTGGTCTCCGGCGCGGACGGTTCGCATCGTTTCGACGCTCAGAGGACGCTGCGAGCCGTCGCGTCCGATCCACCGCACGTCGCCGGTGACACGAACGACCTGGGCCACTGGATCGCCAGACTGCGAGTCAGGCCATTGAGTCAACACCCCGATGCCGACGGCGGCAAACGCGACCGCGGCTGCTACGGCGACGATCATGAGATTGCGCCTGCGGCGCCGATGCGCCACCCCTTGCCATTCCTCGCGCACGGCGGCCCGCACACGCGCCTGCACCAGTTCCGGAGGCTCGGCGCGTGGGCCTGCGCGCGCGATCAGCCGCCCGAGGGAATCGTCACGCTGCGTGTCTGTCTCGTTCAAGGCAAGCCTCTCGCGTCAGGGCGCGATGCCGATGTCCGCGCCATACATCTCGCGAAATCCGTCCCGGAAGGCGGTCCGTGCGCGTTGCAGCAACGACTGCGCGGCGAGCGTCCCGAGCGACAGGCGTACCGCGATCGCGTCCACCGACAGGCCCTCCACGTACTTCCACTCCAGTGCATCGCCATACCTTGCCGGCAGGCGGTCCAGCACCGCCTGCACCAGCCGCGACAGTTCGTTCCTGCGCATTGCCAGTTCCGGATCGTCCCCCGTCGCCTCCAGCGATTCGAGCGCGGCCCGCACGCCGGCGTCGTCCTCGATGGCGACCAGGCGCCGCGCGTCGCGCTGTACCCGCTCGTAGCGGTCGGCGAGCTGCGAGCGACAGATCTGGCACAGCCAGGTGAACAGGGAGGCTTCGCCGCGATAGCCTTCGAGCGATCGCATCGCGCGGCAAAGCGTTTCCTGCACGATGTCGCCAGCCGCATCCTCGTCGGCACCGACCCGCGCAACGGCGAAGCGGTACAGCCGCGCGAAGTAGCTGGCGAAGAACTCCTCGAAGGCACGGGCATCCCCGGCGAGCACCCGCGCCGCGAGCCTGCGGTCTTCCTCGTGCAAGCGCATTCGATACCCGCCGGGGCCGCTCGCGGCCCACCCGGTCGTTAGACGGCGGCCGGGGCGCATTTCCATCGCCGTGGCAGTGACGTTCGGGAGGGCGGCGATGGATTTCAGGCCCTGCACCTGTCTCAGGCTCACCGGAACCCAGCAGGAGAGCTGCCATGGACAAGACGACCCGCCTCTGCGCCCTGGTGCTGGCGCTGGCGCCCCTGATCGCGGCCGCCGATCCCACCGGCTTCACCACGGAATTTCCCATCGAGGACTGCTACTTCAGGACTCGCGGCAACAATCCGTTCTTTGCACTGCAGCCAGGCCGCCAGGCGTATTTCAGCAACCAGCGCTGTTTCGCCGCCGGCCACTGCGACGAGCTGGAGGAGCTCTGGATCACAGTGCTCGACAAGGAACGGCGCGTGCGGTTGCAGGACGACGGCGAGCGACGCTGGGTCACCACGCGCGTGGTGGAAGAAGTCGAGACCGCTGACGGGGAGCTCGTTGAGATCTCGCGCAACTTCTTCGCGGAGTGCGCCGGCACGCAGGACGTCTACTACTTCGGCGAGGAAGTGGACATCTTCGAGGACGACGAGATCGTGAGCCACGAGGGCGCATGGCTCGCCGGACGCGACGGCGCGCAACCCGGGCTCATCATGCCGGGCGGCGCCTTCCTGC
>DASTQG010000442.1:0-7671 GCA_035761885.1 Steroidobacteraceae bacterium
ACAGATCGATGGTCCAGGACGGCGTCGCCGCGCGGATTGCGCTGTACCGCCGGGCTCAAGCTGAAGAGGTCGCCATAGCGCCGGGCGCGATCACTCGCGATTGACGGTCAGGTGTCCGGGACGCCTCGCCTGCGTTGCAGCGGCGCAAAGCCGAGAAAACGGTCGAGTCACAAGATTCGTCGGCCGGCCCGCGGGTCGACGGTTAAGATGCGAGCATCGGCATTCTCGCGATACTTTTCTGCATATGACGATGTCAATCCTCCTCATGGGCCTGCTGCTGGGCATGAAGCATGCGACCGACGCGGATCACCTCGCGGCGGTGGCGACGCTCGTCACGCGCGACAGGACGCTCGGCCAGGCCGTGCGGCACGGAGTCGCCTGGGGAATCGGCCACACCATCGTGCTGAGCGTTTTTGCGGGCGCGGTGCTGGCGCTCGGCACGCAGGTTCCTGACTACGTCGCGAGCTGGCTCGAGTTCGCCGTGGGCCTCATGCTCATCGCGCTCGGCATCGACGTGATCGTGCGGCTCATGCGCCGTCGCGTTCACTTCCACATCCACGAGCACGAAGGCGGCGTTCGTCACGTGCACGCTCACAGCCACGCGGGGGAGGGCGCGCACGCGCTCTCCGCGCACGCGCACGGGCACGCCCGCGCGGTTCCGCTGCGATCGCTCGCCGTGGGTATGGTGCACGGCATGGCGGGGTCCGCGGCGATGGTGCTGCTGAGCCTCGACGCCATGAAGACCCCTTTGAGCGGAGTCATGTACATCGGACTCTTCGGCGTGGGCTCCATCCTGGGCATGGCGGTGCTGTCCGCTGCGATCGCGGTGCCACTGCGTCTCTCCGCGATGCGCCTGGCGGGTCTGCACAACGGGTTGACCGTCGCTGTGGGCGCCGCGAGCTGCGTGCTCGGGCTCGTCGTCGTCTACCGACAGCTCTTGTTTGTAATCGTTACTTAGCAAGGTAACGCGCCTCGATGTGCGTCGCGCCTTGTGCGCGCCGCGCGCTGCGGTTAGGGTCCGCCCCATGAACAGCAGGGCGGCCGCGCAATCTCTCAACGCATTGGTCGATCACCTGCGCACGCGCCGCGAGGCCATCCTCGAGAACTGGCGCCGCCTGGTCGACAACGATCCGCTGCTCACCACGGCGGGGGCGCTTCCGAAAGTTCAGTTCTACGATCACATCCCCGAAGTGCTCGACGCTTTCGAGGAGCGCCTGGTCGCGGCCGACGCCTGGGAGCATCGCGACGCGCCTCCCGCGTCCGAGCGGGGAGCGGCGCTGCACGGTCTGCAGCGCTGGCAGCAGGGCTACAACCAACGCGAGACCATCCGCGAGTGGGCGCATCTCAACCAGGCGCTGGTCGATGAGCTGGAGAAGTTCGCCGAGAGCATGCCCGAGCCGCAGGTGATGCGCTTCGCGCGGCGCACGCTCGCGAGCCTCATCGGCGACGGTGTCAGCGAAAGCGCGATGCAGTATGCGGAGCTGCGCCAGGCGGATGCGGCCTCGCGCGCGATCGAGCTGAAGCGCGCGCTCGAAGCCGTCAACGCACTGGAGCAGCAGCGCGCCAAGACCTGGCGTGAGGCTGCGCACGACCTGCGCGGCAACGTCGGCGTACTGCGAACCGCAGTCGCGCTCCTCGAGAGCGAACGAGCTTCCCCCGAGGCGAGAACGCAATCCATGGAGGTGCTGCGCCGAAGCGTGCACTCGCTGCACGCCCTGCTCTCGGACCTCATCAATCTTTCGCGCCTGGAGGCGGGGCAGGAGTCGCAGAACGTCACGACTTTCGATGCCGCGGCCACTCTGCGCGCACTGTGCGAGTCGCTGCGGCCGGTCGCGGCCGAGCGCAACCTGTTCCTGCGCACCGAGGGTCCGCAGTCCCTGCAGGTGCAGGGGGACGAGGTCAAGGTCACGCGCATCGCGCAGAACCTGCTGCTCAACGCGCTGCGTTACACCGAACGCGGCGGCGTAGTGGTTTCGTGGGAGGAGTGTGGGACGCAGCAGCGCCCGCAATGGCGCATGAGCATCGCCGACACGGGGCCTGGCATCGGCACCGCGCCCGCCGCCGCGCCGATCGTTCGCAAGCTCGAGGAGGCAGCGCGCGAGCAGGTCGGCGCAGAGGCGCAAGATCTATCCGACTCCGCCGTGCCGCACGCGGATGCGACGAAGGAGGAGTCGCACGGCGAAGGCATCGGCCTCATGATCGTGAAACGCCTGTGCGAGCTGCTGGACGCTTCGCTCGAGCTGCAGAGCCAGCCCGACCTCGGAACGACATTCCGGGTCACCTTTCCGCGTCGCTACATACAGCACTGACCCCGCCAATCGAAAGTCAAGCATTGCGACGGGCTTTCCTGTAGTGTGCGTGCCGGGTCGTGATTTTTCCGCTCGTCTGCATTGGTCTGCTCGCATCTTTGGCGCGCATCTCGACCAACGTCTGCACCTCAGAAAACATCGGCGAACCAGGAGGCAGGGTCTTCCTGCCGATGTGCATTTCCAAAACCATGAGAGTTCAAACGTGACCAAGCTATTCGTTGGCAACCTCCCTTTTTCCGCGACCGAAGATTCGGTGCGCGCTCTGTTCACCCCGCACGGCACCGTCGAGAAGCTCACGCTGATCAACGACCGTGACACCGGCCGTCCCCGTGGCTTCGGCTTCGTGGAGATGTCCAGCGCCGATGCGTCGCGCGCGATGCAGGCGCTCAACGGCAAGGACTTCGAAGGCCGTGCGCTCAAAGTGAACGAAGCGCAGGAGCGCGAGCGTTCGGGCGGCGGCGCGAGCCGCGGCGGCCCGCGGCGCTATCGCTGAAGTAAAGTCGCTCCGGCGAGCATCCTGCTCGCCGGAGTGCTTGCGCTCGTACGCGGCGAGCGCGGCTGAACGGCCGGTTCCGCGTTCCCGAGGGTAGGCATGACCACAGTGATCGTTGCTTGTCTGGTCGGCGCACTCCTGTTCACGGGATTTCGCTGGCTCGACTCCAGGATGGAGATCACCAAGCTGCGCGAACAAGTGGCCTCGCTCAAGCGCCAGCTCGCCCGCCGGGATCGCTAGGCCGCGAGGGCTGAGCGCCTCGGCCTCATACCCGTCGCATTTCGTCCCACACGTGAATGTCCCCCTTTTCGGGTGATATTGTCTGCGCCCTGAGAGTCCTGCGGAGGGGTTCAGCTTGTTCAGGTCGCTGTCCGGCGCCGTGCTGCTGCTCGGCGCACTCGCGGTTTCGGCGCAGACACCGGATCCCGCGCACCGCCTGATTCTCGCCATGTCCGCGGACCAGTCGGCCGCGGTCGAAACCGGGCTCGGATATCGCCAGCTCGGCGAGCAGGGACAGATCACGCAGAAGCTGACGCAGTGCATGCAGCAGCTGGATCGAAGCGCGTTCACGGACGTGTTCGCGAAGACGGTGGCCGAGCAACTCACGCCCGACGAGATCAAGGACGCGACGCAGTTCTACGAGAGCGAGGTCGGGCAGAAATTCGTCAAGGTGCAGTTGGTGGACGCTTACGCGCAGTTCGACGCGGCACCTCCGGAGCCGGCTCCCGAACTCAGCGAAAGCGAGAAGGCGACGATCGCATCATTTCTCGGCTCCCCGGCAGGCACGAAGCTGATCGGCAATGCCGTGCTCACGGATTCGCCGCAAGGCCGCAAAGCCACCCGGGAACGCATCCTCGAGCTGCACGCGCGCTGCAGCACGTAGGACGTCTGACAGCTTGCGCCTACGCGGGCTGGTACGGACCCTGCACTTCCCCAGAGGGTCCCTTGAGGGACACGCCGGCGATGTTACCGGTGGACTCAAAGCCAAGGAGTGCAGAATGGCCAATGAACGCAAGACCCCGCAGCCTGGCCCCAGCGATCCGGGCCCGGACGTTCCCAAGACCCCGCATCCCGACCGCGAGAGGCGCATCGGAGATCCCGAAACCGATCGGCCCGAGATCGAGAGCGGCGGAAACCCCGGCATCGACGACGACGATGACGAAATGGAAACCGGCCCCGGCCCCCGCACCGGCGGAAAGGGTACCGAGCGACCGAACGAACAGCGCACCCGCGAGGGTGGCGAAGGCGGTCGCACGAACCCCCAGAACCCGGCCCAGGATCCCGAGCGCAGATCGTCGACGGATCGCACGGGCAATCGCTGAATCGCAGGCTGATTCCCGGCCGAAGTGACAACGACCCGGCGCAGCTGCCGCCGGGCGTCTCTTTACAACCCATAGCAGTAATGACACGCCCCCGGCCGGGTCCCAAGTTGAATCCCGGCCCCCGCCTCTATATCGTTGCGCCTCTTTTTTGCGCCCCCAGGCCAACGAATGAGCGTCCGCACCCGCTTCGCGCCCAGTCCGACCGGTCTCTTGCACGTCGGCGGCGCACGCACGGCCTTGTACTGCTGGCTCTACGCGCGCCGCCACGAGGGCGTGTTCATCCTGCGAGTGGAGGACACCGATCGCGAGCGTTCCACGGACGAGGCCGTGCGCGTGATTCTCGACGGCATGAAGTGGCTCGGCCTGGAGGCCGACGAGGGCCCGTTCTACCAGACCCGGCGGATGGACCGGTATCGCGAGGTCATCCAGCAGATGCTGAAGGCGGGCACCGCGTACCACTGCTATTGCACCAGGGAAGAGCTCGACGCGCTGCGTGCCGAGCAGATGGCGCGCAAGGAGAAGCCGCGCTACGACGGCCGCTGCCGCAACCGCACCGACGCGCGCGCGGGCGTGGATCCGGTGGTGCGTTTCAAGAACCCGCTCGACGGCGCGGTGGTGGTCGCGGACGTGATCCACGGCGACGTCACGTTCCAGAACAAGGAGCTCGACGACCTGATCATCGCGCGCAGCGACGGCACGCCGACCTACAACTTCTGCGTCGTGGTCGACGACATGGACATGGAGATCACGCACGTCATCCGCGGCGACGATCACCTCAACAACACGCCGCGCCAGATGAACATGCTCACCGCGCTCGGTCGCAAGCCGCCGGTGTACGCGCACGTGCCCATGATCCTCGGCCCGGACGGCGCGAAGCTCTCCAAGCGCCACGGGGCCGTGAGCGTGCTGCAGTACCAGGAAGATGGATTCCTGCCCGGGGCGCTGCTGAATTACCTGGTGCGCCTCGGCTGGTCGCATGGCGACCAGGAAGTGTTCACGCTGGAGGAGCTGCAGCGGCTGTTCGACATCAAGGATGTCAACAAGGCGGCTTCGGCGTTCAACCCGGAGAAACTCCTCTGGCTGAACCAGCAGCACATGATGCGCGCGCCCCTGCGCGAGCTTGCCGAACAGTTGCAGTGGCACCTGGCGCGCCTCGGCGTCGAAACTAACGACCTCGCGCAACTCGAAGGTATCGCCGCTGCCCAGCGCGAACGCTCGAAGACGCTGAAGGAAATGGCCCAGGCGAGCCTGTTCTTCTTCCGTGACTTCGAGGCTTACGACGAAAAGGCTGCAAAGAAGAACCTCACGCCCGAAGCACTGCCGCTGCTCGCGGCGGTGCGCGGCAAGCTCGCGGCACTGCAGCCGTGGAGCGCGGAGGGCGTGCACGCTGCGCTGAACGCGGTGTGCGCTGAGAACAATACGACGCTCGGCAAAGTCGCCCAGCCCGTGCGCGTCGCGTTGTCCGGAGGCTCCGTTTCTCCGCCGATCGACGCCACGGTTGCCTTGCTGGGGCGCGATAAGGCGCTCTCCCGCCTCGACCGCGCGCTTCAACACCTCGGTTATACCTAGACGACTGGCGAGTTGCAGGGAGGATACCCATGAGCCCGGAGCTGGCTACCATCGAGGCATGGAGAGCTGCCGTCGCGCTGCAAATCGCGCGGCACGTCGCTCGCGGCGGGCAGACTCAGGCCGCAGCCGCAAGGCAGCTGTGCATTCCGCAGCCCACATTGAGAAAGGTCATGCGTGGCAAGGTCGCGACCTTGTCGTTGGAGCTTCTGTTGAGGATTGCAGTTCGGGCGCGCCTGAGTCTCGACCTGCAGATGAGTGCGAATCCGGCAGAGGCCGGCGCGTACCTTGCAACCACCACCTGGGACAAGAGCGGACGACTCCGATCCCGCGTTTCGCGGGAGACGCGCTCGGCGCTTGTCGATTCAGTGCGCGCAATGTCGCCTGCCGAGCGGCTAGAAGCATACGTCCGCCACAATGAGTTCGTCGCTGCACTGTATTCTGCCGGTCGCAAGCCGCAGGCGGGTTCTCGCCGCCCTGGCCGGAACGATTGATATCAATCTCGCGTTCGACGCGCGGGTCCGCGCGTGACTTCCCCGTGACACACCGCCACCGCAAAGGTGGATGCTGATTTACGCGTCCACAGTTTCAAGGAGGTACGCAAACCACCCATTCGAAGCATTGAAACCGCCGCCGGGATCGCGTTCCCCTGGGAGAGACCATGAGCAATGCCAACTTCAAAGAGCTCCTCCTCGACCTGCTGACGCTGCGCGCCCCGCCAAGGAAATGGCGCGCCGACACGTCCAATTCAGCGGACACCCAGCGAACGAGCGGCATGGACCACGAGGCTTTGATCCGTCGGGCGCAGAGCGGGGACGCAACGGCGTTCGCGGAGCTGCTGGACCTTTACTACGACACCATCTATCGCTTCGCGTGGAAATGGTGTCGACATCCCGTCAATGCACAGGACATCGCCCAGCAGGCGTGCATCAAGCTGGCCGGAAGCCTTGCGCAGTATCGATTCCAGGCCGCATTCAAGAACTGGCTATACCGGGTGGTGATCACATGCGCGCAGGACTGGCAGCGGCGACAGCGTGAGGCGGTCGAAACCGCTCCAACCATCGAGCCGAGTACTGAGGGCACGCAGACCGAAGACCTGATCTACATCGGCCAGCTCCTGGCGCAGCTCGAGCGACTGGGCGAGGGCATGAAGGAGACCGCGCTGCTCGTGCACGCGGAAGGGCTGAGCCACGCGGAGGCCGGAGAGGTCCTGGGCGTTTCGGAATCGACGATTTCCTGGCGCATCCACACCATTCGCAAGCACATGTGCAGGCAGGAAGGCAGAAAGAGGTTCGGGCATGAACGCGTCTTCGTTTGAGCGGGCTCTGAAGGATCCGAGCGCGCCGGCGCCGGATCCGGCGGCGCGCCTGAGCGCGAAGCATGCGGCACTGGACGAGTTTGCGCGCGCGCAAGCGGGGGTGGGCACACAGACCGAACGAGATGGGTCGCGGCGATCGATGCAACGATGGCGGCATCCGACGCTTTTCCTTCGCCGCTCCACCAGCATCAGCTGCTTTGCCGGTGCTGCGAGTGCGTGCATCACCGGCCTCGGTGTGCTCCTGCTGTGGTCGCACAACGCGCGCTACTACGGCGAGGGGCTCCCGCCCCTGGCGGTGCGGCTCGTCGCGGAACCCGTCATCGAGTTTCAGCTCGAATTTCCCCGGGCATCGCCGGGGCCGCCGCCGAAGCTGGAAATGATCGCGCCTGCGAGCCCTGCGTTCGAGGTCGACCTCGAACCGATACCGCAAGACCGGTTCGCGCGCTTCGAGAGCAACCCGGTGAAACGCGTCGCGGAGGAGCCGGTCTCCACGTTCTCGATCGACGTGGACACGGCGTCCTACAGCTACGTGCGCCGACAGCTGAACGCGGGCGCCCTGCCGCAGGAAGATGCGGTGCGCGCAGAGGAGATGATCAACTACTTCGATTACTCCTGGCCGGCGCCGGCATCGCCCGATCAGCCCTTCAGCGCGACGGTCGCAGT
>DASTQG010000443.1:0-3413 GCA_035761885.1 Steroidobacteraceae bacterium
CGCGGCCGCTCGAACCTGAAACCGTGGAGAACCAGCTCGAATTCGTCGGGCTGATCGGGCTCCTGGATCCGCCACGGTCCGAGGCATACGAGGCGATCGCGACGTGCCAGGCGGCCGGAATCGTCCCGGTCATGATCACCGGCGATCATCCTGCGACCGCCCGCGCAGTGGCCCGGCGGCTCGGGCTCCTGGCAAGCGATGAAGCGCTCTTGACGGGCCGTGAGCTGGCAGCGCTGCCGGGCAACGAATTCGAGCAACGCGTGCGCGAGGTGCGGGTGTACGCGCGCGTGGCGCCCGAGCAAAAGGTCAGGATCGTCTCGGCCCTGCAGGCGCGGGGCGAGGTCGTGGCGATGACCGGAGACGGCGTCAACGACGCGCCGGCGCTGCAGCGCGCCGACATTGGCGTCGCCATGGGCATCGCGGGCACCGACGTCGCCAAGCAAGCGAGCGACATGGTGCTGCTGGACGACAACTTTGCCACCGTCGTTCGCGCCGTACGCGAGGGTCGCAGGATCTACGACAACCTGCGGCGCTTCGTGCGCTACGTCCTCACCACCAACTCCGCGGAGATCTGGACCATCTTCCTCGCGCCGTTCCTGGGACTTCCCGTCCCCCTGCTGCCGATCCAGATCCTGTGGATCAATCTCGTCACGGATGGCCTGCCCGGTATCGCGCTCGCCTCCGAACCCGAGGAACGCAACGTGATGCAACGGCCTCCGCGCGCGCCGACCGAGAGTCTGTTCGCACGCGGGCTCGGCACGCACGCTTTCCTCGTGGGGCTCTTCATGGCGGCGCTCGCGCTGGGGTCCCAGGCCTGGCACGTGCACGCCGGCTCGCCGGCCTGGCAGACTGTCGTCTTCACGATGCTATGCTTCACGCAGCTCGGGCACGTGCTCGCAATCCGTTCCGAGGAAACCTCGCTGTTCACGCTCGGCATCGCTTCCAACCGGTACCTGCTCGGCGCAGTCCTGCTGACGCTCGCGCTGCAAATCGCGGTCGTCTACCTGCCGGTGTTCAACGAGCTGTTCCACACGGTGCCCTTGAGCCTCGAGCAGCTCGGCCTGTGCTTCGCCGGTGCGCTCGGCGTGGTCGCTCTCGTCGAGCTGGAGAAATGGTTTCGGCGCGGCCGGGGCTCATCGGTGCTCCGGACGAACGCGCCCCGGCGGCATCGATCGTGAGTGACCTGGTTCTCGCCTGGCTCACGGGCCGCGGGCTCATCGTCCCGCTCGCCGTCTACGTGCTCGTCGGCGCTGCGATCTTCGCCATCGCCTTTCGACTTGCGCGCTACGCTGACGCCATCGCCGACGCTACCGGCATCGGCCGCATCTGGATCGGCACCGTGCTGCTTGCTGCCAGCACTTCGCTCCCGGAGCTGATTACGGACGTGAACGCCGCCTTGCTGGGCGCGATCGACATCGGCGTGGGCGATCTGATGGGCTCGACACTGGCGAACATGCTGGTGCTCGCGCTCCTGGATCTCCTCTACGCGCGCCGCCGCGTTCTGGACAACGTGAGTCCCGACCACGCGCTCGTCGGCGCCCTCGCCATCGTGCTGACGGCGATCGCCGGCGTCGCCATAGCAGCCGGCGGGCTGGGCCGCATCGGACCCATCGGCGTGGAGACGCTGCTCATCGTCGGCGTTTACCTCATCGGCATGCGGGCCGTGTATGCCAACAGCCTGCCCACCACCGCCCCGCCCGATCAACTCGAGCTCGGCGCGAGCAGCCGTACGCTTCTATGGAAGGGAGTGCGCGGCTTCGCGCTCAGCACCCTCGGCCTCGCGCTCACTTCGCCGCTGCTGGTTCTGTCGGCCAGTGCAATCGCCATCGAGGGCGGCGTGACCGAGACGTTCATTGGCACACTGCTCGTCGGCTTGACGACGTCGTTCCCGGAGATCGCCGCCACGATCGCCGCGGTGCGCATCGGCGCGCTCGATCTCGCGGTCGGCAACATCTTCGGCAGCAACGCGTTCAACATGTGCGTATTGCTGGGGATGGACCTGGCCTCCGGTTCCGGACCGGTGCTGGCGCTGGCTTCGAAGGACCACCTGCTGTCCGCCCAGCTCGCGGTCCTGGCCATCGGGCTCGGTATAGTCGCGATGATGGCGCGGCGGAGTCGGCGTTTCGGCCCCGTGCGGATCGAAAGCGTGCTGGTGGTGTTGACCTACGCGGGCGCCGCGTGGCTGCTGGCGCGCTGAAGAAGGTCAGGTCTATGCGCCGTCGATCCTCGGCGCGCAGGCGTGGCGTGTCGTCGTCAACTGCGCAGCTCGACCTTCCAGCTCACCGGCACATCGCCGGCGATCGAAGAGCGCACACTGCAATACTTGTTGATCGAAAGTTCGACCGCGCGCTCGACCTGCGCCAGCGCGGCACCGGGCGCATGGATCGTGAAATGAAGCACTGCCGAGGCGAGCCGACGCGGCGTGCCCGACACGCGCTGCGCTTCGACACGCACCTCGAGCGACTGGGCCGGCGTACGCTGCTTGCCGAGAATCGTGACGACATCCACCGAGGCGCAGCTCGCGATCGCCGCGAGAAACGTGTCGAAAGGCCCCGGCGCCGCCTTCGCGTCGCCGTCTATGCGCAAGGGCGGCTGCCCCGCCCGCGCGGCTTCGAACAGCAGGTCCCCGAGCCAGCGAACGTGCATCGGTGGATGGGTGATCGTGTCGGCTGGGGTGGCTTCAGTCATTTCGGCTCTGGTCAGTAGTTACCTTTGAAGGATTGTACCGGGCCGGCCGCGGCCGGTATTTTTTGCCGCCCACCTGTCCCCCGCGCGTCGATTTCGAGGTTGAGGCCGCGGGCACACATCTTGCTTTGTTGCTGGAAAACGCGCATTGCTCTTCAGGGATAAAGGGGGTGGCTCGTGAAACCTCGCATCGTCGTGGCCCTGGGCCTCGTGCTCGCGGCTGCGCTATCGCCCGTCAGTCCTTCCAACGCTCAGATTCTCAACCCGATCGTCCTCGAGAACCAGAGGCCCGGCTCGGCCAACGTGCTGACCGATCTGCTGAGCCGCTACAACCCGGCGACCATCGCCGGATATGCCGATACCACGAGCGTGAACCTCGGCAAGCGCATCTCCTTCAAGGTATCGACTTCGCAACCAGGGCCTTACACGATCAACGTGTATCGCCTCGGATACTACGGCGGGTCGGGTGCGAGATTGGTGGCGAGCAGCGGCGTGCTCGCCGGCATCACGCAGGCGCCCTGCCCCGTCACGGATCCCGCGACGCGGCTGATCGAGTGTCAGTGGAAAACCTCGTATCCGCTGAACATCGGCCGCAGCTGGATCTCGGGCATCTACATGGCGAAGCTGATCCACTCGGCGAGCCAGCGCGAATACCCCATCTACTTCATCGTGCGTGACGACAAGCGGCGCTCGGACATCGTGTTCCAGAGCGCGCGCAACACTGCGCT
>DASTQG010000444.1:0-4388 GCA_035761885.1 Steroidobacteraceae bacterium
CCAGGAACGGCGCCGCGAGCATGGCGCCGAGAAAGACCGGCTTGCGGCCGATGCGATCCGCCAGCACGCCCGCCTGCGTGATCAGGATGCCGGCGATCAGGAACGTGATCGCGATGTACGCGCCGCGCTCGAGCAGGCTCCACTGGAACTCCGCGGAAATCTCGGTGAGCACGAACGCGAACAGCGAATGGTCCAGGTTGGCGAACGTGAGCCCGGCGAGGCAGACGAGGAAGGCACGCAGCGGATGACCGCGGATCTCGGACCACAGCGTCGGGCGATTCACTCGGGTGTTTTCCGCTGGTGGGTGCGCACAGGGCTCGGCATCTTGCGTGAGCGGACGACTGGCGCACAAGGGCAGGGCCCGGCCGCGCGCGACTCCGACAAGTCCCGCTTTACGGCGGCAACCACGAACTGATGGCCACGCTCGCGGCGCATGGCTATTACTAGCCGCGCGATCCCGCCATGCCCGGCGAATGAGGAATCCTGCATGAGAAGCCGAATCCGCTGGAGCGCCCGCGCCGCACGACCCGCCCTGGCCGCCATCAGCCTCGTGCTCGCGGGCGGCGCGCTGGCGCAGGAGGAGCCGACGCCGCGCAGCCAGGGCATCGAAGAGGTGATCGTGACCTCGCAGCGCATTGCCCAATCGCTGCAGGACGTGCCCGTGGCCGTGTCGGCGTTCGATGCCGAGATGCTCGAGCAGCAACAGATCACCCGGCTCGAAGACATCCGCTTCTCGGTGCCGAGCATCGCCATGGCACCCAACACCGGCGCATCGAGCGCGGCCAAGATCTTCCTGCGCGGCCTCGGCGAGGACGAATCCTTCTTCACCGCCGACGTGCCGGTGGGCATCTATGTCGACGAGGTCTACATCGCGCGCCAGACCGGCGCGCTGTTCGATCTCTACGACGTCGACCGGATCGAAGTGCTGCGCGGCCCCCAGGGCACGCTGTTCGGGCGCAACACCACGGCCGGAGCGATCCAGCTCATCAGCAAGCGGCCCGATGCGGACGCGTTCGGTCTGGATGCCGACCTCACCGTCGGCGATTTCGAACGGCGCGACGCGCGCGCCACGCTCAACGTGCCCATCGTCGACGGCCGGCTGGCGGCGCGTTTCTCCGGCATGGTGCGCACGCGCGAGGGCTGGTCACGCGAACGCAACGGCGACCGGGACGTGAACGATCAGGACGTGTGGGGCGGGCGCGCCAGCCTGCGCTGGCAGCCGGGCGAGGCCACCGACCTGCTGTTCAACTTCGACTATCTCAAAGAGGACAATTCCGCCGGCTACGCGCTCGGCGTGCAATTCAACGGCGTCGACGAGTACCCGGACTTCAGCCGCGACCTGGACGGCGACGGCGACCCGTTCACGCTGCAATCGGACCTGCAGGATCCGCTGAGCCTGCTGGAGAGCTGGGGCGCATCGATCAATCTCAGCCACCGCTTCGGCGACTACACCTTCAAGTCCATCACCGCCTACCGCGAGCTGCGCAACGAGCTGAACATCGACTTCGACGGATTCGACGCCACGGGACCGAATTTCTTCAGCGACGTGTTACCGCCGGAGCTGACGCTGCCCGCGATCTTCCACGTGTTCCAGGACCAGGACGAGTACCAGGTGAGCCAGGAACTGCAGTTGCAGGGCTCGCTGTGGGACGAGCGCATCGACTTCATCGCAGGCGTGTTTCTGTTCCGCGAGAACAACGAGCAGATCACCGAGAACGGCCTGGGCGCGCCGCTCGGCTCGCCTTTCAACACGCCGACGTTCTCCGAGCTCACGACCGAGAGCTACGCGGCGTTCGCGAACTTCATCTGGAAGATGAGCGACCAGGCGCGGCTCACCGTCGGCGGTCGCTATACCGAGGAGAGCAAGGACTTCTTCCACCAGGTGCGCACCGCCGACGGCAGCGTGCTGATCGCCACCGACCCGCGCGTGGCCGGGCAGCCGGTGCAGGTGCGGCTCGAACCGGATTTCTCCAAATTCACGCCCCGCGTCGCGTTCGACTATCGCTTCAACGACAACGTGCTGGCGTACGCCAGTTTCGCCAATGGCTTCAAGGCGGGCTCTTTCGACGGGCGCCGCTTCCTCGACCAGTTCGGCGTGATCAACATGGAAGTGATCCCGCCCGAAGACGTGAGCGCCTACGAGCTGGGACTGAAAAGCGATTTGTTGGATGACCGGCTGCGGGTGAACGTGGCCGGGTTCTTCACCGACGTCGAGGACCTGCAGGGGAGCGGCGTGGTCAACAACCAGCTGGCGCGCACGAGTGTCGGCGATGCCGAGATCCAGGGCGCGGAGATCGAGCTCACCGCGGTGCCGCTGGCCGGGCTGGAACTCACCGCCATGGCCAGCTTCATGGACACCGAGGTCACCAGTCTCAACTTCAATCTGGCTGAGGGCTGCGCCGCCGAGGTGGCCGCGGGGCTGACCGAGGAAGGCGTCAAGCTCAAGGAGGCTCCGGAGCTCACCTGGCGCCTGGGCGCGAGCTATGCGTTCCCGCTCGGCGGGCTGGCGGGTGAGCTGCGCCTCGGAGCCGACGTGAACCACAAGGATGCCTATCCGACGCTCAACTGCACTTCCAGGGCCTCGAGCGTGGTTGAGCACACGGTCGTAAACGCGCAAGCTGCCTATTACAGCGACAGCGGCCGCTACCGCGTGGTGCTGTCGGGCAACAACCTGACCGACGAGGAGTACAACAACGGCCAGCCGGTGCTGAACCTGCTGCCGACGTACACTTTTTCCTACATGAGTCCGCCGCGTCACTGGACGTTGATGGTGGCGGTCTCCTTCTGAAGCGGAGCCGATCATGGCATTTCAACCCGACCACGACATCCAGCTCGACCGGACCCTCGACGAGGTGGCGCGCGGAGACTTCGTCGCCGCGCTGCGCGGCTTCGTGCTTCACGATCTGGCCGCGGACATGCGCACCGCCTACGAACAGCGCGTGAAGCCCGCGGCACAGCGCGTCTGGGGCCGCGAGCCGCGCGACAGCGCGGAAGTGCACCAGGCGATCCGCGACGACCTATCGTTCAGGTTCTACAGCGCCATGCGCGTCAACGCGCAGGAGATGGTGTGGGACTCGGTGCGCGAGGCGGTTGAGCGCAGTCGCGAGCGCCTCGGCAGCAAGATCCGCAGCGCGAGCGCCGGCTCGGTAGGCTCGCTCACGCTGGATCCGGCAATGAAGGTGCCGCGCAACGTCAGCGCGCTCGATGTGCACCTGATGCCGGGCAACTACCACGGAGAGTACGGGCCCGACGATGCGATCCAGGGCGCGTTCTACGATCACGGCACTGCCGTGTTCTACATGGGCCTCATGGGCCGCGACCAGGGCGACATCGGTCGCACGCTGTCGCGCTGGGTGCGCGCGCGTTATCCGGACCTCGCGGTGCGCCGCATTCTCGACGTCGGATGCACGGTGGGACACAACTCGGTGCCGTGGGCGCAGACCTTTCCGGAAGCCGAAGTGCACGCGATCGACGTGGCGGCTCCGGTGCTGCGCTATGCGCATGCTCGCGCGCAGCAGCTGGGCGTACCGGTTCACTTCAGGCAGATGAACGCGACCTCGCTCGCCTTCGAGGACGACAGCTTCGACGTGGTGTGGTCATCGATGTTCCTGCACGAGCTGCCGCTGAAGGACATTCGCAAGGTGCTGCGCGAATGCCGGCGCGTGCTGCGCCCCGGCGGCATCATGATCCACATGGAGCTGCCGCCCAACAGCGCGCTGCCCGCCTACGACGGTTTCTATCTGGACTGGGACAGCTGGTACAACAGCGAGCCGTTCTACAAGACGTTCCGCGACCAGGATGCGCGCCAGCTGTGCAGCGAAGCGGGCTTCGATCCGGCGAGGTTCGAGCAGCACGTGGTGCCGAGCCTCAACTGGTTCGGCGAGGAAGGGTTCCAGCGCGCGCTGGAACGCGTGGGCGGCATCGACAAGGACACGGGACGCTTCGACCAGGGCATTTCCTGGTACGCGTTCTCCGCGCGCAAGTAGCGCCATGGCCGACCAGGACCAGCCTCTGCCCCGGCACGCACGCGGCACGCGCCCGCATTTCTTCGACGATCCCGCGCTGGACCAGATGATGTCGGTGCTGCTGGAGGTCGTGCAGGAGGTCTCGGTGCTTGCCGACCGCGTGGATGCGATGCAGCGCCTGCTGGACCGCAACGGCACGCTGACGCGCAGCGACCTGGAGAACTACCGGCCCGACGCCACGGCCGAGGGCGAGCGCCAGCGCCGGCGCGAGGAATACCTGCAGCGCATCTTCCGCACGGTGCGCGGGCAGGCCGCTGTCTTTTCGACTGGCCAGGCCGAAGAACACCTGCGGCGGCTCGAAGCCAGCCTGGACGACGACTCGAGCGTGTGATCGCAGCACGCGAGCCGGGCAAGTACCCGCAT
>DASTQG010000445.1:0-2204 GCA_035761885.1 Steroidobacteraceae bacterium
ACATGGCACGGGAGTCGCTGGCCTTCTTCCGCACCTTCATGCTGGTGTTCGCGGTGGTTGCCTTGCTGGTCGGCGGCTTCATGATCTTCAACACGTTCTCGATCACCGTGGCGCAGCGCACCAAGGAGTTCGCGCTGCTGCGCACGATGGGCGCGTCGCGCGGCCAGGTGCTGCGCTCCGTGATGCTGGAGGCGCTGATCGTCGGCCTGGTCGCGTCGGTGCTCGGCCTGCTGCTCGGCATCGCCACCGCGCAGGGCATCAACGCGCTCTTCAAGTCGTTCGGCGCCGACCTCCCGCAGGAAGGTCTCGAGCTCAAGGGGCGCACGATCGTCGTGGCGCTGCTGGTCGGCACGATCGTGACGATGCTCTCGAGCCTCGCGCCCGCCCGCCGCGCAACCCGCGTGCCACCGCTCGCCGCGATGCGCGACGAGGCGGCCCAGGCACACCCGCCGACGCTGCGGCGCAAGGTCCTGTCCTGGGGGATGCTGCTGGCGGGCGCCGTGCTCATCGGGCTGACCCTGTTCGGCGGCGCTTCGCTGTTCCTGCTCGGCCTCGGCGCGATCCTGCTGTTCATCGCGATCGCGCTGCTGAGCCCGCGACTCGTTCCCCCGATCGCCGGCGCGGTGGGATACCCGATGGAACGCCTGCGCGGCGTGGCCGGGCGCCTTGCGCGCGAGAACGCGCTGCGCAACCCGGGCCGCACCGCCGTGACCGCGGCGGCCCTGATGATCGGGCTCGCGCTGGTCACGTTCGTGGCGATCCTGGCCGACGGCGTCAAGGCATCGATCGACGACACGGTCAGCGCGGACATGAGGGCGGATTTCGTGGTGCAGAACAAGGACGGGTTCACGCCCATCAGCCCGGAGACGGGCGCGGCGCTGAAGCAGGTGCCCGGGGTCGAGACCGTCTCCCCCCTGAACACCTCGCAGGCCAAGGTCGACGGTGTGAGCGGCAAGCCGTTCGGGAGCGGAATCGACCCCGCGACATTCGCCAGGGTCTGGGACCTGCACATCGAGAAGGGCCCGCCGAACGTCCTGTCGGCGCTCCCGCGCAGCGGGATCGCGCTCGAGAAGAACTGGGCCGACGACAACGGCTTCGATCTCGGGGACGCGCTCCAGATGACCACCCCCGTCGGCGACGAACTGGACTTCAGGGTGTACGCGACGTACGAGGACAAGGGCGCCCTGGTGGGCGACTTCGTCGTTCGGAACGAGGTGATCACGCGGAGGTTCGGCGTACGGGACGACCTGTTCGAGTTCGTCGCCGTACAGCCCGGCGCAGACCCGCAGGCGGTCCAGGCCCGCGCCGAACGGGTCCTGGAGCAGCGGTTCCCGATCGCCGAGGCGCTGAACCGCGACGAGTTCCAGGACAAGATCACCGGGCAGGTCGACCAGTTCCTGTTCCTGATCTATGCGCTCCTGTCGCTGTCGGTGATCGTCTCGCTGTTCGGGATCGTGAACACGCTGGTGCTGTCGATCCACGAGCGCACGCGCGAGATCGGCATGATG
The DNA here is from genome assembly GCA_035761885.1 of Steroidobacteraceae bacterium. Taxonomy (GTDB): domain Bacteria; phylum Pseudomonadota; class Gammaproteobacteria; order Steroidobacterales; family Steroidobacteraceae; genus DASTQG01. The sequence continues at coordinate 1,509 of DASTQG010000445.1, forward strand.
CGCGCGATCGGCACGCCCCGCAGCCTGGTGCGCCGGATGATCCGCTACGAATCGGTGATCACTGCCCTGATCGGAGCCGCGCTCGGGCTGACGGTCGGGTTCGTGCTCGGCGTGGTCACCACGGTCGCGCTCGAGGACGAGGGCTTCATTCTCTCGATCCCGATCGTGACCCTGATCGTGTTCGCCTTCCTCGCGATCCTGGCCGGCGTGCTGGCGGCGATCCCGCCGGCGCGGCGCGCGTCACGGCTGGACGTGCTCGACGCGCTGGCGTATGAGTAGACGGCGGAGCCCCGCGGCTCCATAGCCGTCCGGGCGGCGGCCTATGTTTGCGCCCGGATGCCGCCGCTGATCACCTTCGAAGAGGCGCTCGAACTGGGGGAGCTCACCGGGCGCGCCGACATCGAGCGGCTCGTAGACGTCGCATGGATGGTCCGGCAGGACAACTTCGGCGAGTCGACGGACATGTGCTCGCTCGTGAACGCGAAGAGCGGCGGCTGCGCCGAGGACTGCGGCTTCTGCGCGCAGTCGCGGTTCGCGGACGCGCCCACTCCGATGCACGCGATGATGGAGCCGGAGCAGATCCTCGAGCACGCTCGCGCGGCGGAGGCGGCCGGCGCGCACCGCTTCTGCCTGGTGACGCAGGGGCAGGGCCTCTCCAAGCGGGACTTCGAGAAGGCGCTGGAGGGCGTGCGCCTA
>DASTQG010000446.1:0-3604 GCA_035761885.1 Steroidobacteraceae bacterium
GACGGCGATCGCGGCGTTCGCCGGCGAATGTCCGGCGGCGAAGGCGTTGATGGCCGACTCCTGCTCGAGCACGTACACCTCGGGCATGGGCACGCCCGATGCGATCGCCATTTCCTCCACGACGTTGAACAGGCGCCGGCGCAGCGGATCGTCGAGCGTGCGCTCGATGCGCGTGCCGCCGAGGTTGCGCGCCACCGCCCCGCCTCCCTCGCGCAGCGATGCCACCTTGTACAGGCTCGACAGGCCCACCACCGCCAGCACCAGGAGCGACGTCAGCGCGAGGGTACCGGGGTGAGCGGCGAGCCAGCGGCCGTCCGGGATGAGCAGTCCCGCTTCCTCGTCGAGATTGACGAGCACCGTCGACACGATGAGGTTCACCGCCGCGATGACGCCCAGCACGGCGAGGATGAAGAGCAGCACGAGGCGGCGCGTGTCGCGACGCGCCTCGGCCTGGCGCTGGTAGAAGTTCAGCTGAAGCTCACCTTGGGCACGGCGCGCTTCTCGGCGCTCTCGATCTCCAGGAGCTGCGCCGCGGCGAAGCCGAAGGACCCGGCAATGAGGTTGTTCGGGAACACCTCGCGCGTCGTGTTGAACTGCATGACGGAATCGTTGTACGCCTGCCGCGCGAAGGCCACCTTGTTCTCGGTCGAGGTCAGCTCCTCGGAGAGCTGCATCATGTTCTGGTTCGCCTTGAGGTCCGGATAGGCCTCGGCGATGGCGAACAGCCGCCCCAGCGCCCCGGTGAGCGCGTTCTCCGCGCCGGCCAGCTGCTGCACGGCAGCCGGATCGCCCGGGCTCGCAGCGGCGGCTTTCAGCCCTTCCACCGCGGAATTGCGCGCGCGAATCACGGCCTCGAGCGTTTCACGCTCGTGCTTGAGGTAGCCCCTGGCGGTCTCCACCAGGTTCGGTATCAGGTCGTAGCGGCGCGTGAGCTGCACGTCGATCTGGGCGAACGCGTTCTTGTAGGCGTTGCGGGCCGCGACCAGGCGGTTGTAGATGCTGATGAGGAACAGCACCGCCCCGACGACGACGGCGAGCAGGATCCAACCCATGATGGCCTCCCAACCGGCGCTGGCGCGCCGAACGGCGCGCAGTATGGCATAGCCGGCGCGGAGGCTCTCAGCGCGTCGCAGTGACGCGAGCGAGCAGTTCCCTGGCGGCTGCGAAGTCCGGGGCGAGGATCAGCGCGCGTTCCAGCGCGTTGCGCGCGCCGAGCAGGTCGCCTGATTCATAGAGGCTGCGCCCGAGCGCGGCGAGCGCATCGGCGTGACCCCAGCCCGGAAGCGAGGCAGCTTCCTCATCGGCCTTGTCGAACAGCTCGGCTGCCTGCCTGAGCTTATCGAGCGCCCGGGCCTTGTCGCCGCCGAAAGCCTTCGGCCGGCCGTAGTCGCCGAGCGCATCGAGCAGCACGACGCGCGGGTTGCGCGGCGCCAGCTCGAGCGCCTTCTCGATGCGTGCACCGGACTTCGGACCGTGCCTCATTGCAGAGAGCGTGCGCAGCGCCGCGAGCTGCCCATGACAGGCCGATTGCAGAGCCAGGGCCTCGGCGAATGCCTCGTCCGCCTCGATGGCTTCGTCCAGCTCGTCGATGCACGCGTCCATGGCTTTGGCCGCCTCACTGCCCTGGCTCTTCGCCAGCAGCTGCCCCAGCCGGTACTGCGCGAACCCGAGAACATAGCGGGTCATCTTGTCCGCCGACCCCTTCGAGCTCGCGCTTTGCGCCTCCCGGATCAGCGTGCGCAGAGACTTCGCGTCCGCCGTGAAGTAGGCGTAGTCTGCCCGGTTCTCGAGATCATCGAGGTCCAGCTCCTGGGCGATCGCGGGATGTCCCGCGAGTAGTGCGAAGCCACAGGCGAGCGCCGCCGCGCGCACCGCGCCGACGCATCCGCTGTTGCTACTCGCATGTGAGCGCATCACAGCTCGCGTAACCCGGCGGTGACTGGCAGGCGCGCCGCCCGAATGCCGGGCAATAGTCCGCCGATCAGGGCGAGCAGCAGCGCATAGGCGATTCCGGTCACGAGCAGCTTGGGCGTAATCGTGAAGGCGAAGGTGACCTGGCTGAAGCTCGCCCAGTTGAGGGTGGAGGCCTGGTAGCCGTTGAATCCCAGGTAGGCCACCGATCCGCCGATGATCCCGCCGACCAGACCGAGGAGCAGCGCTTCCGTCAGCACCGACACGATGACCGGAAAGGCGCCGAAGCCGAGGGCGCGCAGCGTTGCGATCTCGCGCGTGCGCGCCGCCACCGCCGAGTACATCGTGTTCAGCGCCGCGAATATCGCACCCGCACCCATCAGGACCGCGATGAAGATGCCGATGGTCGTGACCATTCCGCGCAGCACGCGCGATTGCTCGGAATAGAATTGCTGCTCGCTGCGGACGGAAACGCTCACGCGCGGATCCGAGCTGAGCGCATCCTTGAGCTGGCGCAGCGCGGCGGCGCTTTCGAGCTGTGCGCGCACCGATTGCACGCTGTTGCCGCGATTGTAGGCGCCCTGCAGCACCGTCACGTCGGTCCAGAGCTCGGACTCCGAGATGCTGCCCCCGTCAGTGAAGCGGCCCACGACCGCCCACTCGGTACTGCCGAGCTTCACAGTCCGTCCCACTTCCAGGCCCGCGAATTGCCTGGCTGCCCCCGATCCCACGATGAGCTCGTTCATGCCGGTGGCGAAATTGCGTCCCTCGACGATGCGGAAGTCCTCGCGGAACTCGCGGGCACGAGGACCCACGCCGCGAAACGGCACGTTGGCATCCGTTCCGGTGCTCTTCATGGGAACGTCGATGATCACGTACAGCTCGGGCGAGATCAGCGGCCCCTCGGCATCGCGCGCCACCCCCGGCGCGTCCCCGATCACGCGCACCGCATCCTGGCTGTGGCCACTGCTCATTTCGTCGCTGGCGCCGTCGCGCAGCACGATGGCCACGTCCTCGGCACCGGAAAGGTCCAGCGCGGCGCGAAACCCTTCCGAAATCGAAAGCACCGCGAGCACCACGGCCACGACGCCGCCGATGCCGACGATCGACACGATCGAGGAGGACAGGCGCTCGCGCAGCGTCTGCAGGTTCATCCAGGTGACGGAACTGATCTGCCGAAAGGTATTGGCGACGGAACTCATGCGATCAGCTCTTGCGCAGCGCTTCGACGATTCGCAGGCGCAATGCTTGCGCCGCGGGGAGCGCGCCTGCGAGCAGTCCCAGCCCGACCATGAGCACCACCGCCACGACGAGCGAGGCGCTGGGTACCTTGAAGACAGGCAGGTACAGCTCGATGAAGGGTTTCATGCCCGAGATGGCGAGCGAGGCGAATCCGAGCCCCAGCGCGCCACCGAGCACCGTGATGAAGACCGCTTCGAGCAGCACCAGCAGCATGACGGCGACGCTGGTGAAACCGAGCGTCTTCAGCACCGCCAGCTCGTTCGTGCGCTCGCGCACCGACTGTCCCATCGTGTTGGCGGTGACCAGCAGCATCGTGAAGAACACCGCGCCCACGACTGCCATGAGGATCGCACCGATGTTGCCGATCTGGTTGCTGAACTGTTGCGCCATCGCCTTTTCGGTCGAGGTCTCGGTCTCGTAGGGGGAATTGGCGAACATTTCGTCGATGGCG
>DASTQG010000447.1:0-3921 GCA_035761885.1 Steroidobacteraceae bacterium
CCATGCCATCACCGTTGCCGCCACGGTGATCGCCGCGGCCGCCCAGATCGGCGCGGTGTAACTGATATGTGAAAACAACGCACCGAGCGCCGGACCGACGATGAAGCCGAGCCCGAACGCCGCGCCGAGGACCCCGTACGCCTTGGCGCGATTTTCCTCTTCGGTGATGTCGGCGATGTAGGCGCGAGCCGTGGTGATATTGCCGCCCGACAGGCCGTCCACGATGCGTGCGGCGAAGAGCATCGCGAGGCTCTGCGCGACGGCGAGCATCGCGAAGCTCACTGCCGTGCCGATCAGGCTGAGGATGAGAACCGGCCGGCGTCCCCAGCGGTCGGACAGCTCGCCGAGCAGCGGCGAGGCAATGAGCTGCGCCAGCGAGAACGAGGCGAATAGTAGACCGACGACGAACGGGGAGGCGCCGAAGGTGCTGGCGTAGAACGGCAGCAACGGAATGATGATTCCGAAGCCGACCAGGTTGACGAAGATCGTAAGGAAAATTACCAGCAGTGGTCGGGACATGCGGGCGATCGGCTACTGGATCACACGCACGCCCTTGATGACCACCGGCTCGATCGGCACGTCGTCGTGGGGGCCCGAGCGCTTTCGCGGAACGGCAGCGATACGGTCGCAGACGTCCATTCCGCTCAGCACGCGACCAAAGACTGCGTAACCGAAGTCTTCCGGCGCGAAGCCGCGATGATCGAGCTTGGCGCGGTTATCTGCAACGTTTACGAAGAATTGCGCGGTTGCGCTGCGCAGCGATTCGGTGCGGGCCATGCCCAGCGTGCCGCGGGTGTGGCTCAACTTGTTGGTGGCCTCGTTGCGGATGGGTGGATGTGTCGGCTTCTCGACGAGCTCGGGCGTGAATCCACCTCCTTGGATCATGAATCCAGGGATCACGCGATGAAAGACCGTACCGGCGTAGAAACCTTCGTTGACGTACTGCAGGAAGTTGTCGACGGAAACCGGTGCCCGGTCCTTGAACAGCTCCACCGTGATGTCGCCGAGCGAGGTCGAGATCACGGCGGTCGGATTGCCAGGCGCCGCGGTCAGGGGCGCAGTTTGCGGAGCGGCCGCGGTCTGGAGGGTGACCAGAACCGGCACTAACACGAGCAGCGTCATACGGATCGATCCTATCAGTCACACAGACGTTTCCCGCCCTCCGGCACCGCTCCCACATCCGATCCGGTAGAGCCTCGAGCAATTCAAATGGATGGATCGTCTATGGCAGTTGTGACAGACGGGACAGCGCTTTCCCGGCCGATCGGCGGCGTCCACCGGCGCAGGTGTGCGGCAAACATTTTGCGAGGTGTGCGCATACCGCGTATCACCGCGCCCTGGAGATCCTCATGCCGACAGGACTCGAGAACGAGCAGAAGGAGCTGGCGCAGTTCATTCGCCAGGGCTCGAGCCGGGGACCGCAGTGTTTCGGCAGCTACTTCGACGAGCGGGGCGGATCTTGTGCCCTGGGCGCGGTCTACGAGGGCGTGTATCACCTGCCTCGCGGCCACGGCAAGCTGATTCCCGATCATCTCGAGCGTCTTTTCCGGTGCCTGGACGAGGTCAGCAAGCGGTGTCCGCAGGGGTGCGGCAAGCGACTGCCGCTCGCCTCGATGCTCGTGCACCTGAACGACGACCATCGCCTCACGCGCGAGCAGATCGCCGAATGGCTGACGCAGGAATCGAACGGCTGAACGGGAGCACGGACAGCGGCTGATGTCTTTCCTCGACCGATTCAAGCCTCAACCGCGCTGGAAGCACGCTGACGCGGCCGTACGTGCGGCCGCAGTCGACGAGCTTCCGTCGGATGAGGAGTCGCTCGCGACGCTGCGCGAGCTGGCATCGGCCGACGAGGACGTCCGGGTGCGCCGGGCGGCAGCCGGACGCCTGTTCCGCGCCGCGGACATCCTGCCGCTGGCACGAACCGAGCGCGACGAAGGTCTGCGGCGGGAGCTCGTCGAGCGGCTGGTTTCGATCGCGACGGCGCCGGACGACACGGACGGCGACGCCGCCACCGCGCTCGAAGGGATTGACGACCAGCGGCAGCTCGCGACTGTGGCGGAGGCCGCTCCGCTGGACACCGTGCGTGCCGCGGCGCTCGCACGCGTGCAGGACGTCAAGGCCTTGAGCAGCATCGCGCGCAAGGCAGCGCACGGGGGCACGGCGCTGGAGGCGGCACAGCGGATCGCCGATCGGGCCGAGCTGCTGAACGTCGCGGTGAAAACGGATCACAAGGACGCAGGTGTCGCAGCGCTGGAGCGCGCGGTCGAGGCGAAGGAAGCGGGCGAGCTTCGCGAAACGCTCGATCTGGTGGCGACGCGGGCTAAGAACAAGTCGGTGTCAAAGAGGGCGCGGGCAATGATGCAAGCACTGGACGAGGCGGAAGCCGCACGACGGCTCGCACTCGAAGCGTGGCAGCAGCAGGTGGCGGGCCTGGTGGCTCGCGTTGAGTCGATTTCGCCAACGGCCGAAGGCGCGGCGCAGGAGCTGGAGCGCACCGAGGGCCAATGGGCGGCGCTGGCAACCGAACCGGCGTTCGAGCTCGAGGCAGACAGCGTGGCGCGATTCGAAGCGGCGGCAGGTAAGGTGCGCACCGCCATCGCGGAGCACGAACGCATGGAAGCGGAGCGGCGGGCCGAAGACGAGCGGCGGGCCGCGTTGCACGCCAGCCGGGCGCTGATGATCCAGCATGTCGAGAGCATCCGCGGTGAAGACGCGCTCGAACGGATCGAAGAAGCGACTCGCGCATGGGAAGCGCTCGGGGCGGCGGAAGACGACGCGGCAATTGGCGCGCTGCGCACGCAGTTCGAGTCGGCCGTCGCGACTGCGCGGCAGCGCCATCAGAACCAGCTCGACATGCAGCAGACGCACGCGCGTCTCTCCGAGCTCTCGAGCGAGGCAGAGCGCCTCAGCGGCGAAGAGTCGCTGGCCCGCGAGGCGTGGACCGCGACAACGGCCGAGTGGGCCGCGCTGGTCACACGCTCGGAAGGCCTGGATGACGCTGTCTCGCAGCGCTACGAGCAGGCGGTCGCTCGCGTCACTCAGCGCGCCGAAGAACAGCACGCCGCCGAGGAGCGATCGCTGCGCCAGCAGCTGCAGCGCATCGAGCAGCTGATCGAGCGCGCGCAGAAGCGCAGCACCGCTGAAGATCTCACCCTGCGCGAGGCGGAACGGTTGTCGCGCGATCTTCGCGGCGCCATGGAAGCTCCCGCGCCGGTCGAAAAGGAACAGCAGGCAGCGCTGCTCGAGCGGCTCAAGGCGGCCTCCACCGCCATCGCACCGCGCGTGCACGACCTGCGCGAGATGGACGAGTGGAAACGCTTCGCCAATGCCGCAGTTCAAGAGGAGCTGATCGCGAAGGCGGAAGCGCTGCGCGCCAGGTTCGGCTTCGACGCGCCCGAGGGACCCAAGGAAGAAGACCTCGACAAGGCAGCGCGCGAGCTCCACGACATCCAGGAGCGGTGGAAGAGCGTGGCCGAAGCGCCGCGGGCGCAGGCCCAGGCCCTGTGGCATCGCTACCGTCAGGCTGCCGACCCGATCCAGGCCCGGCTGCGCGAGTTCTTCTCGCACCGCAACGAGGAGCGCAAGGGCAATCTGGAAAAGAAGCTGGCGCTCATCGTGCGCGCCCAAGCGCTGGCAGACTCCACCGACTGGATCAAGACGGCCGACGAGCTGAAGAAGCTGCAGGCCGAGTGGCAGCAGATCGGGCCGGTGCCGCGCCAGGAAACGCGGGCCACGTGGAAGCAGTTCCGCGAGGCGTGCGACCGCTTCTTCACACGGCGCAACGCCGACCTCGCGGAGCGCAAGGAGACCTGGTCGGCCAACCTGACGGCCAAGGAAGCGCTCTGTGCGCGCGCCGAGGAGCTGGCCAATTCGCGAGAGTGGGACAAGGCGGCAGGGGAAATCCGCCGCCTGCAGGCC
>DASTQG010000448.1:0-4112 GCA_035761885.1 Steroidobacteraceae bacterium
CTCATCAACTTTTGGCAAGACGTGGATCTCGACTACCGGAAGGACGCGCGCATCTACCTGCCGCAGGACGACATGGCTGGATTCGGCGTCACCGAGCGCCACGTGAGGGAACGCATCTGCGACTCCGCGTGGCGGTCGTTGATGCGGTTTCAGGTCGATCGTGCGCGCACGCTGATGCTTTCCGGATCCGAACTGGGCAAGACGCTTCCCGGCCGCGTGGGGCTCGAAATCCGCACCACCATTCAGGGCGGCCTGCGCATCCTCGAGAAGATCGAGCGCGCGGGCTACGACGTATTCCGCCGGCGGCCGAAGCTGCGCGCCTATGACTGGCCGCTGCTCCTCGCAAAAGCCCTGTGAGCAATCGGCATGACTCCTGACGAGTACTGCCAGCAGAAAGCGGCGGCGAGCGGATCGAGCTTCTACTACTCGTTTCTCTTTCTGCCCGCGGAGCGCCGGCGCGCCATCACCGCGCTGTACGCGTTCTGCCGCGAAGTGGACGACGTCGTGGACGAGACCACCGAAGCGCAGCTTGCGGCGGCGAAGCTGGCGTGGTGGCGCCTGGAAGTCAGCAACCTGTTCGCCGGCAACCCGCAGCATCCCGTCACCCGAGCCCTGGCGGTCTTCAAGGACCGCTTTTCCATCGGCCAGGAACGCCTGAACGAGATCATCGACGGCATGGAGATGGATCTCACGCAGACGCGCTACCTCGACTGGGCGGGGCTCGAGCGCTACTGCCACCGCGTGGCGGGCGCGGTCGGGCTGCTCGCATCCGGCATCTTCGGCTACCGCGACCCACGCACGCTCGACTACGCGCGCGAGCTCGGCACCGCCTTCCAGCTCACCAACATCATCCGCGACGTCGGCGAGGATGCGCGCAAGAACCGTATCTATCTTCCGGTGGCGGACCTGAAGGAGTTCGGCGTGCCGGCGGCCGATATCCTGCAGGCGCGCGAGACGCCGGAATTCGGCCGGCTGATGGCGTTCGAAGCCGCGCGCGCGCGAGCCCACTACGACAAGGCGATGCAGGTCTTGCCGGGTGCGGATCGCAGGCAGCAGCGCCCGGGACTCATCATGGCGGCGATCTATCGCACGCTGCTGGACGAGATTGAGCGCGACGGCTTTCGCGTCCTCACCCGGCGCACGTCGCTCACGCCGCTCAGGAAGTTCTGGATCGCGTGGCGCACCTGGATAAGCGCGTAGCCATCGTCGGCGCGGGATATGCGGGCATGGCAGCCGCGGTCGCGCTCGCGGAGCGGGGCGTGCGGGTATGCGTATTCGAATCCGGCGCCGTGCCGGGCGGGCGGGCGCGCCGCATCGTTTCGCAGGACCGCGAGCTGGACAACGGGCAGCACATCCTGGCCGGCGCCTACACGGAGCTCTTTCGTCTTATGCGCATGGTCGGCGTGCCTGCCAATGCGCTGCTGCGCATCCCTCACGAAATCCGGTACGCCGACGGGTTTGTGTTCCGCGCGCTGTGGATGCCGGCGCCGCTCGGGCTGGCTGCCGGCCTGCTCGCCGCCAGAGGCGTGCCCTTCGGCGAGCGGATCGGCACACTGAAGTTCATGGCGGCGCTGCGCAAACGCCATTGGCGCATACATCCGGATACGACAGTGAAGGATCTGCTCGATGCGAACGGCCAGCACGGGCAGCTGCGCCAGTACCTGTGGGAACCGCTTTGCGTCTCGGCGCTGAACACGCCGCTCGACCAGGCATCGGCCAACGTGTTCCTTGCGGCCTTGCGCGATACGCTCGGCGCCGATGCGCAGGCAGCGGACCTGCTCCTGCCGCGCGTAGACCTGTCGCGCCTCTTTCCCGAGCCCGCCGCCGAGTTCGTGCGCGCCCGCGGCGGCGACGTGAAATGCGGCTACACCGTGAAAGACCTGGATTCGCTCAGGAATGGATACGCTTGCGTGATCGTTGCGGTCGGCCCGCATCAGCTCAAAAACTTGATGCCGCAGGCGGCCCTCGACCACACGTACCAGCCGATCTATACCTGCTACGTGCAATATCCGGAAGCCACGCGGCTCGAGTTCCCGATGCTCGGCATGAGGGAAGGCTTCGTGCAGTGGGTCTTCGACCGCGGCGCGCTGCTCGGAGAGAAAGGCCGGCTTGCTTGCGTGATCAGCGCGCAGGGCAAGCATCAGCAGATGACCCAGGACGAGCTCGCGGCAGCTTGCGATCGAGAGCTGCGCAAAGCACTGCCCCGTTTGCCTCCTGCACAGTGGAGCCGCGTGATCGCGGAGAAGCGCGCGACAATTACGTGCGCTCCAGGATTAACACGTCCAAGCGTGCGCACCGCGACTACCGGAGTATTCCTGGCCGGCGACTACACGGATCCCGACTATCCACCAACCCTCGAAGCCGCCGTACGCAGCGGAGTCCGCGCCGCGGAGCTCGTCGCGTCAGAGTTCTCGTAACAACCGGACCGCCTCGTCGATACGCTCCACGGCGAGCGTTTCCAGGCCCGCGATTTTCGCCTTCGGCAGATTGGCCTTCGGCAGGATCGCCCGCTCGAAGCCGAGCTTCGCCGCTTCCCTGAGCCGCTCCTGGCCGCGCGCCGCGGGTCGCACTTCGCCGGCCAGGCCGACTTCACCGAAGGCAAGCACTTTGGACGGGATCGGTGTGTCCGCGAAGCTCGACACAACAGCCAAGCAAACTGCCAGATCCGCCGCAGGCTCGCCGATACGCACGCCGCCGACGGCGTTCACGAACACGTCCTGCTCCCACGTCGCGATCCCCGCATGCCGGTGGAGCACCGCGAGGAGCATCGCGAGCCGGTTGGCCTCGAGCCCGAGCGAGAGCCGGCGTGCGTTGGGCGTGTGCGCCGGGTCGACCAGGGCCTGGATCTCGACGAGCAGCGGGCGTGTACCTTCGAGGGTGGCGAGCACGCAGGAACCGGGAACCGGCTTCTCGTGATCGGCGAGAAAGAGCCGCGACGGGTTGCTCACGCCCCGGAGGCCTTTCTCCGTCATGGCGAACACGCCGAGCTCGTTCACCGCGCCAAAGCGGTTCTTTGCCGCGCGAACAAGCCGGAAAGCGGAGTTTGGATCGCCCTCGAAGTAGAGCACCGTATCGACAATGTGCTCCAGCACGCGCGGCCCGGCGATCGCCCCCTCCTTGGTGACATGACCTACGATGAAGAGCGCTGTGCCGGCGCGCTTGGCGTGGCGCGTGAGTTGGGCGGCGCATTCGCGTACCTGCGCGACCGACCCCGGGGCCGACTGCAGCGCCTCGGACCAAAGCGTCTGGATGGAGTCGACCACCGCGACTCGCGGCCGTGCGGCTTCCAGCGCGCCGAGCACGCGTTCAAGCTGCGTTTCTGCGGCGATACGCACCTTGCCGGTCGCGAGGCCCAAGCGCCGCGCCCGCAGCGCGACCTGCTCCACCGATTCTTCACCCGTGACATAGAGAACGGCGTCCTGAGCGAGAGCGCCTTCCTGAGCCGTGCTGAGCGCTTGCAAGAGCAGCGTCGACTTGCCGATCCCCGGGTCGCCGCCGAGAAGCGCAACCTGCCCCGCAACCAGCCCGCCGCCGAGCGCACGGTCGAGCTCGCCGATTCCGGTCAGCATGCGCTCGAGATCCTTCGGCTGGACCTCGGACAACGCGAGCGTCGTCGCCCTTTCGCGACCCAAGCGGGAAGACCTTCCTTCTGTAATGGTCTCGCTCAACGTGCCGGCTGCGCCGCAAGAGGGGCAGACGCCGAACCACTGCAGCGCGCTCGCGCCGCACTCGGAACAGACGTAGGCGGTCTTCGGCTTTTTCACGGCACCTCGGCGATCGGCACGCGCGCAGTGAGCTTGCACAGGAGCTCGTAGCTCAGCGTCCCCGCGACGGCGGCGACCTCATCGGCCGAAAGCCCCTCGCCCCAGAGCGTCACCGGTGTGCCGATGCGCGCGTCCGGGATGCCGGAGATGTCCACCGTGATCATGTCCATCGATACGCGTCCAACGGTGCGGGTGCGCCGGCCGTTGACCAGCACCGGCGTGCCGCTTGGCGCGTGGCGCGGATAGCCGTCCGCGTAGCCGCACGCGACGACGCCCACGCGCATCCCGCGATCGGCGACGAACGCCCGGCCGTAACCGACCGAGTCCCCGGGCGCGAGATCGCGCACC
>DASTQG010000449.1:0-9729 GCA_035761885.1 Steroidobacteraceae bacterium
CGAGCGCGCGCTCCTGCTTGCCGTAGCGCCAAAGATCGATGCCCTTGCTCACGAGATTGAGGCCCACGAGGGCCGCGAGCAGGATCGCGGCGACGCGCCAGGTGCGCCAGGCGTTACCCGCCTCGCTGCGCGGCGCGTAGACGCCCTGCATCAGGTTGGTGGGCGGATGCGCCATCACCTCGTTGGCGAGAAGCGGCAGCGCGCCGTAGGGCAGGAGCTGGACCTTGAGGCTCTCCAGGCGATTACGGATCGCCTCGAACGTGCTCTGGTGCGAGTGCCAGTCACTCTGCGAGAGATAGGCAATGGCGCTGCGCGGCGTACCTTCCGTAAAGAGTCCGGCGAGCTCCAGCGCCTCGGTGAGCGGTTGCGCGTCGAGCACCATCGGAAGCTGGCCCGGGTGGCGCACATAGAGGCGATCGCCTTCGATCAGCAGGACGCTCTGCCCGGGATTCGAGGGAACGGCGGCGCTGTCGGCGTAGATGGCCTGTGGCGATAGCTGCGCCTGCGCGAGCATGGCAATCCAGTTGTCCATGCGTTCGCGCGGCACTGCCGCCACCGGTGTGCCGGTGCCGATCGCCGCACGCTTGCCGAGCGCGAAGTGCATGCTCTCGACGTCGCTCGCGAGCTGTTCTTCGAGCGCGAACGGGACCAGCTGCGCGAGTTTCGCGCTGCCACGCACCGGCAGTTCCGGTTCGGCGAGCAGCACCTCGACGCCGGGCACCAGCACGATCACGCGCTTGCCGGCCGCGATGGGCGCTGCGAGCGAGAGCGGGCCGCCTTGCGGCGTGCCCGGACGCTGCGCGGCTCCGTCGAAAACGACCCACACCGCGTCGTGCGCTTCGCTCTCGGGCAAGCGGAGAATGAGAGAATCGGTCATGGGTTCATTCGGCGCCGAAGTTGCGCATCACCACGCGCACCCCGGTCTGGTCGCGGACCATCAGACTGTACAGGCTGAAATCCGTAGTGCCAAGCGTCACCAGCGCGCGCAGACCGAAGTACTGGGTGGTTTCCGAGAGGCGATTCTCGAGACGACCGCGCGCCGCGACGTCGAGGCCGGCCTGGTACTCCTGCAGGCTCGGAAAGCACTCCTGCTCGCGAGCCTTGGCGAGCCCGGGTACATCGGTGCTGAACTGCACGATGCCGGTGCTCATGGCGTCGAGCAGTACGCCGGAGGCGGTACAGACATTCACCGTCGTGCCTACCGGTAGCGCCGTGATGTAGGGCGCGAGTCGCTGGTAGCGCTCCAGGCCGAACTCGGGGATCGCGAGGATCTCGCTCGCGCTGGTGATGGGCATGTTGGCCGAGCGGTAGGGCGGCGCCTGCGACAGGTACAGGCTGTCCTCGCCGCCGTCCGGGATGTTCGGCTGCGTGTCCTGGTCGATCCAGTCCGCGATGATGTCGGCCCACTTGGGCTCCAGCTCCAGGAGGTTCAGGAGCGCCTGGAAAACACGCACCTGCTCGGTGTTGCGCGAGCCCTCGGGGTTCACGAGATTGTTGAGGTTGAAGCGGCCCGTGAGGTCCTCGATCTGTCCCTCGAGCGTACCTTCGATCGGGCCTCCTTCCAGCGGGATGGGAGGAATGGGTGTGGCCCAGCGCTCCCCCAGATGATCCTTCTGCGCGGAGTTCGCCTGGTCATCGCGCAGGTACTTGGCAGCCCACGCTTCCGCGCCCAGGCTCACCTGGAACGCCTGGTCGAGATACAGCATGCCGAGGCTGCGGCGCTGCTCCAGCGCGCTGTCGAAGCCCATCTGCGTTGCGAGAATCGTCGCCAGCGCCACGATGAGCACGGCGGTGATCAACGCGACTCCACGTTGACGCGGGCGGCGGGGCAGGGCGCCACGCTCGCGCGGCATTCTTTCGTGCGCGCTCATCCGCCGACCTCGATCAGGCGCGTGATCTTGCCGAAGTCCTCGAGCTCGAGCGTCACCTCGACCGCGAGAGGCCGCGAGCGCGGCCCGATGAGATTGCCGGCCGCGGCCGACAGAGGAGGCCACTGCTCGTTCCAGTTCTTGTTCGAATCGAGATAGCGCAGCTGCACGCTCGTCACCCGATCGATCAGGTCGCGCTTGATGGGCTCGTTCGCGAGTGTGCGCTCCAGCACGGCCCAGTGCTCGCGGCGCAGCTTGTCGTCCTCGAGCACGTACGCAACGCGCTGGAGCGTCGAACGCTGGGTGCCGGCCGGGTTGCTCCAGCCTGCGCGCGTGAGTGCGACCAGGTATTCCGTGCGTGCATCCGCCTTGAGCGCGGGCTCCAGAGTCTGCCCGAGCACGTCGCGCACCGGGCGCGGCGCGAGTTGCTCGAAGTCTTGCGTGAACAGCCGGATCGTGGTCTGGAGCTGCTCGAGGCGCTGCATCTTCTCGCGCGTGGCCGTCGCGTTCTTGACCGACTCGCTGTAGCCGCCGTAGGCGAGCGCTGCGACGACCGTGAAGATGAAGACCGAGACCAGCACCTCCACCAGCGTGAAACCGCCGTTGCTCCCGCCGCGATGAGCCATGCCCGTCATTGCTGCGGCTGTCCCGGATCCTCGACGGGATCCTGGTCGGGCGGCGGAGTGGGTTCGGGCGCCGGCTGCGCGGGCGGACCATGGCCTTCGCCATGATCAGGTGTCATGCCACCTTGCTGATCCTGGCCGCGGCCCTGCCGCGCGCTGCGCACGCCGCTCCAATCCAGGCCGCCTGCGGTCGCGCCGGCTGGCAGCGTGAGTGCGCTGCCCATGAAACCGGTCGCATGCGCCGTCCACGAGCCCTCGCGTGCCTGTGCCAGCGCCACGCGCGATTCCAGGCGCACGATTCCTTCGACGGGAGTGCTCACCTTCTCCAGCTCCCAGCGCCATTGCAGATTCGCGTACTCGATCTCGCCTTCGGACTTGGCCTGCGCCGGAACCGTGCCGCTCACGCGCGTTTCGGTGAGCTTGTTGAGTGCGATCCACTCGGCGAGCATCTTTTCGCGCAGGTACGCGGAGCTGCGGACCGTCTGGCTCGCCACGTTGAACAGCGCGGCGAGGCCCACGACGACGATGGCCAGTGCCACCAGCACTTCCACGAGTGTGAATCCGCCACCGCGTCGTACCAGCGCTCTCATCGCTTCTCCTCGTCGGGGCCCTTCACTTCGATCGTTCCATCGGCCTCGCCGACCATCCTTGCTTCAGCATCCGACCCCTCGCGTTCCAGGCGCAGCTCGAACGAAGTGAGGTCGCCGCTCGAGAGCACCATGATCTGCGGCGGCCAGGGTGCTTTGGGATCGGTCGGGCGGCGCAGCTGCACTTCGCGCGCTTCGACGTACAGCCGGGCGCGTACGCCGGGCGGCAATACGCGGCGACGCAGGAGCGAATCGTCGACCGCGAGCCACTCGTTGCGGCGCACGTCGAAGCGCAGGAACTGGTACGCCGACTCCGAGGCGTTGTTCTCCAGCCGCAGGCCGAAGTCGCGGTTCTGCATCTCGCCCTGCTCGCGCACCATGTCGATGAGCGACTCGAGCCTGCGCATCTCATCGCGCACCTCCGTGTCCTTGCCGAGTACGCTCACCGAGAGAATGGCGACCGACACCATGATACCGACGATGAAGATGACGACCAGCAGCTCGATGAGCGTGAAAGCGCGCTGCCGGGCGCGAGACCTTGATCGCAGCTGAGCCATGCTGCCCGCCGCCGGCGGGTAACTAATTCAGATCCCAGTTGCCGATGTCGGCGTTGATGCCTTCGCCGCCCGGCTGGTTGTCGGCGCCGAGCGTGAACAGGTCGTACTCGGTGCCGTGCGTGCCTGGGTAGATGTACTGGTAGTTGTTGCCCCACGGATCCTTGCGCAGGGAGCTGATGTAGCCGCCTTCCTTCCAGTTGCGGATGGTCGGATCGGTGGGCTGCTTCACCAGCGATTCGAGCCCCATGTCGGTCGTGGGATAGCGGAAGTTGTCCAGACGGAACAGGTCGAGCGCAGTGGAAAACGCGCGGATGTCGGCCTGGGCCTTGGAGATCTGGGCCGTATCGATGCGCTTGATGACCGCCGGCGCCACCACGGAGGCGAGGATCGCGAGGATCACCACCACCACCATGATCTCGATCAGCGTAAAGCCGGAGGCGCGGCGCCAAGTACTGATTTGCATGTAGATTTCTCGAGACACTCAGATGGGCTATAAGTGGAACGCCATGATAACAAAAAGGGGTTTTCGCTCCGTGACATGCAAACGCCCATGAGGCGTCCGGGTGCCGGACTCGCATCGCTGCATCTGGACGGCCGCCGGCTCTGGGGGTTCCTCCTCTTCTGTGTGTTCCTGGCGACGCTGGAGGCATTCGGCGACACCGGCCGGGAGCTGCTGCGCTATGAGCGCCTGCCGATCGAGCAGGGCGAGTGGTGGCGCCTGCTGACCGGGCACTTCGTGCATCTCGGCTGGGGCCACTTCGCGCTCAACATCATGGGGCTCGCGCTCATGTGGGCGCTGTTCTTCCCCGACTACCGGCCGGGGCAGTGGGCCTGGATCCTGCTGGCTTCAGTGGTCGCGATCGATGTGGGCTTCTACTTCATCGAACGGGACCTGCGCTGGTACGTCGGGCTGTCGGGCGCGCTGCACGGTGTCATGGCCGCGGGCACGCTTGCGCATCTGCGACGGCGCGAGCCCGACTCCTGGATCCTCGCCCCGTTCCTCGTCGGCAAGCTGATCTGGGAGCAGATGCACGGCGCCATGCCCTACAGCGGCGACGGAGGGCCCGTGGTCGTCGACGCTCACCTCTATGGCGCGATCGGCGGCGCCCTGGGTGGCGCGATCGCGCTGGGCCTGCGAGCCGGACGCCAGCGGCTATAATCCGCAGCGCTTTTTCAACGGAAGGTCCGCATGTCGCTGTCGTTCGTATTCCCCGGCCAGGGCTCGCAGTCGATCGGAATGCTCGCCTCGCTGGCCGCGGCCGAGCCCGTGGTGCGGCAGACCTTCGCCGATGCCTCCGATGTCCTCGGCTACGACCTGTGGAAGCTCTGCCAGGAAGGCCCGGAGGCGGACCTGAACTCCACCGAGCGCACGCAACCCGCCATGCTCGCCGCCGGCGTCGCCACGTGGCGCGTGTGGCGTAAGCGAGGGGGTGCTGCGCCGACCGTGATGTCGGGCCACAGTCTGGGCGAGTTCACCGCCCTGGTGTGCGCCGATTCGCTCGACTTTCGCACCGCGATCGAGCTGGTGCGCTTTCGCGGCAATGCGATGCAGGCCGCCGTGCCGCACGGCAAAGGCGCGATGGCCGCCGTGCTGGGGCTCGAAGATCCCGAGGTCGAGGCGGCCTGTGCCGAAGCCGCCCAGGGTGAGGTGGTCGAGGCGGTGAACTTCAACGCGCCCTTGCAGGTCGTGATCGCCGGAACGACCGCAGCCGTGGACCGCGCGATCGAAGCCTGCAAGGCGCGAGGAGCGAAGCGCACGATTGCGCTCCCGGTGAGCGTTCCTTCGCACAGCTCCCTCATGAAGCCCGCGGCCGATCGCCTGCGCGAAAGACTGGAGCAGACCGAGGTGCGCAGCCCGCTGGTGCCCGAGATCTACACCGTCGATGTGCGCAAGCACGGTCATCCGACAGGGATCAAGGCCGCGCTGGTCCAGCAGCTCTTCAGCCCGGTGCGCTGGGCGGAGACGGTGCGCCGCATGATCGCCAATGGCGCCACGCACATCGTCGAATGCGGCCCGGGCAAGGTGCTCTCGGGCCTGAACCGCCGCGTCGAGCGGCGCAAGGAGATCGCGGTTTTCGCGATCGACGACAGTGAATCGATCGACGCCGCGGTGGCGGCATGCTGGGGAACGCAGGATGTCTGAGGGGCAGTTGCAGAACGAAGTCGCGCTGGTCACCGGCGCCTCGCGTGGCATCGGCAACGCGATCGCCCTCGCGCTCGGCGCGCAGGGGGCCGTCGTGGTAGGTACCGCCACCACGCCCGAAGGTGCACAGGGGATTACCGCGGCGCTCGGGCAAGCGGGCGTGCGCGGTCGCGGCATCGTCCTGAACGTCACCGACGGCGCGGCCATCGAGCAGGCGTTCGCGGACATCGAAGGCAAGGAAGGCACACCGACCATCGTCGTCAACAACGCCGGCATCACGCGCGACAACCTGCTGTTGCGCATGAAGGCCGAGGACTGGCAGGCGATCCTCGATACCAACCTCTCCTCGGTCTTCCGCGTGAGCAAGGCCTGCCTGCGCGGCATGATGAAGCTGCGCCGCGGCCGCATCGTGAACATCGCCTCGGTGGTCGGCGTCATGGGCAACGCGGGCCAGGCGAACTACGCGGCCGCGAAGGCGGGCATCATCGGTTTCAGCAAGTCGCTCGCGCGCGAGGTCGGCTCGCGCAACATCACCGTCAACGTGGTGGCGCCCGGGTTCATCGACACGGACATGACCAAGGCGCTTTCGGAGGAGCAGCGCAAGGCGCTGCTGGAGCCGATCGCCCTGGGCCGGCTCGGTGCCGTGACCGACGTGGCCGCGGCGGTGGTGTTCCTGGCCTCACCCGGCGCGTCCTACATCACCGGGGAAACCCTGCATGTCAACGGCGGGATGTACATGGCCTAGGCGATGGCCTGAGCGGTTCCAACCACCAAACCCCGGATTAGTCAAGAAAAACAAGTACTCCGGGCGGCTTCGGGTGGCAGGGGCGGGGGGCTTCACCTAGAATACCGCGCCGTTGCGGTCGAAGGGGCCGTTCGGATCACAGAGGACACTACAACGATGAGCACTGTCGAACAGCAGGTGAAGGCGATCGTCGCGGAGCAACTGGGCGTCAAGGAAGAGGAAGTCACCGCGGATGCCTCGTTCGTCGACGATCTGGGAGCCGACTCGCTCGACACCGTGGAGCTGGTGATGGCGCTCGAAGAAGAGTTCGAGACCGAGATCCCCGACGAGGCCGCCGAGAAGATCACCACCGTCCAACAGGCCATCGACTACATCAACGAGCATCGCGCCAAGGCGTGATCCTTTCGCGGCTGCGCGCCTCGCGCCAGGGAGAGGCGGGGCGCGGGCCCGGCCGCAGTCAGTCTCAAGCTTTGCCCAGTTTCGTTTGACCTCAGGAGCACCCGTGACGAAGCGTCGCGTCGTGGTGACAGGGCTCGGCATCGCCTCGCCCGTCGGCAGTACCATCGACAGTGCCTGGAAGAACATTCTCGCCGGGCACAGCGGGATCGGTCCGATCACCCGCTTCGACGCGAGCGCGTTCGCCACCCGCTTCGGCGGCGCGGTGGCCGGCTTCAACGTCGACGATTACCTCGCGCCCAAAGACGCCCGCAAGATGGACCCTTTCATGCACTACGGCTTCGGCTCGGCAGTGCAGGCCATCACCGACTCGGGCCTCGAGGTGAACGAATCGAACGCGGCGCGCATCGGCGTGATCATGGGCGCCGGCATCGGCGGGCTGCACACGATCGAAGAGACTTCCGCCAAGTACATCGAAACGAAGAGCCCGCGTCGCATTTCGCCGTTCTTCATTCCCGGCAGCATCATCAACATGGTCGCCGGGCACGTGTCGATCCGCTACGGCCTGCAGGGGCCGAACCTCGCGGTGGTCACGGCCTGCACGACTTCCACGCACGCGATCGGCCTGGCCATGCGCACCATCCAGTACGGCGATGCGGACGTGATCGTCGCGGGCGGGGCGGAGATGGCGACCACGCCGCTCGGGCTGGGCGGCTTCTGCTCGGTCAAGGCGCTCTCGGAGCGCAACGACGACCCGCAGCGGGCCAGCCGACCGTGGGATCGCGATCGCGACGGCTTCGTCATGGGCGACGGCGGCGGCGTGCTGATCGTCGAGGAACTGGAACACGCGAAGAAGCGCGGCGCACGCATCTACGCCGAGCTGGTCGGATTCGGCATGAGCGGCGATGCGTACCACATGACTGCGCCGCAGGAGACGGGCGAGGGCGCACGCCTGGCGATGGTCAATGCCATGCAGGACGCGGGCCTGCCGGCCGACCAGGTGCAGTACGTGAACGCGCATGCCACCTCGACGCCACTGGGCGACAAGGCGGAGACGCTGGCGATCAAGCGCGCCTTCGGCGATCACGCGTCCAGGCTCGCCGTGAGCTCCACCAAGTCCATGACCGGGCACCTGCTCGGCGCCGCCGGTGTGGTCGAGGCCATCTTCTGTGTGCTCGCCATCCGCGACCAGGTCGCGCCGCCCACCATCAACTACGAGAATCCCGACCCGGATTGCGACCTCGACTACGTGCCGAACAAGGCGCGACCGATGAAGATCGACGTGGCGCTGTCGAATTCCTTCGGCTTCGGCGGCACCAACGGCACCCTGATCTTTCGCAAGCCCGCCTGAGCGGAGTGAAGGCGCGCAGCCCCGAGGATCGCGCGTGAGCCCGTTCGTCGAACGCAGCGTCGAGGCGGCACCTGAGCGCCTCTTCGACCTGCATTGCCGTTTTCCCGAGCGCTATCCCGCCCTGCTCGAAAGCGTCGCGCGCAGCGACACATTGGGGCGCTTCGACCTGCTGTTCGCTCATCCCGGCTCGGCCATCGTGAAATCCCACGACGGGCAGGTGAGCGCCGGCGAAGGACCGGACGAGTCGTTTCTCACGCGCTTCGATGCCGCGTTCGGACGTGAGCGCATCGGTCCGATCGACTCTTCGCTGCCGTTCACGGGCGGCTGGCTGATGCTGCTCGCGTACGAGCTCGCCGGCGAGATCGAGCCGACCCTGCGGCTGCCGCGCACGCGCGATCGCACGCCGCAGGCGATTGCTCTGCGCGTACCCGCGGCACTCATCTTCGATCACGGCTCCCACCGGCTGCACCTGCTCGCCGAGCGCGGCTACGAGCACCTCCTCGATGCCATGGCCGCCGACCTCGCGACGTGTCCGCCCGCGCCGGCGGCGCGTTCCGTGAAGTTGCTGGAGTTGCACGAGGATCCGCCCGGGGACTTCCTCGCAGCTGTGCTGCGCGTGAAGGAGCACATCGCGGCGGGCGACGTGTACCAGGTAAACCTGTCACGCGCCTGGCGCGCGCGCGTCGCGGGTGCGCCGGGTGCCGACGCGGTGGCCGATCTGTACCGCGCGCTGCGGCAAGCCAATCCGGCGCCCTTCGCCGCGAGCCTGCGCTCGCACGGCCATACCGTGCTCAGTTCCTCGCCCGAGCGGCTGTTCAGCGTGCGCGGCGGGGAGATCGCGACGCGGCCGATCGCCGGTACGCGGCCGCGCAGTCGCGTGCCGGGCGCGGACGCGGGCGAGAAGGAATCGCTGGTGCGCCACCCCAAGGAGCGCGCCGAGCACGTGATGCTGATCGACCTGGAACGCAACGACCTGGGGCGGTTGTGCCGGCCCGGGACGGTGCACGTGGACGAATTCATGGTGCTCGAGACCTACGAGCACGTGCACCACATCGTTTCGAGCGTGCGCGGCAGCCTCGAGCGGGCGGTGACGCCCGGCCGGATCCTGCGCGCCGTGTTTCCGGGAGGCACCATTACCGGGTGTCCGAAAGTGCGTTGCATGCAGATCATCGCCGCGCTGGAAAAGGAGGGCCGCGGAGCGTACACGGGTAGTCTGGGATACCTGAACCGCGACGGGAGCGGGGACTTCAACATCCTGATCAGAAGCCTGTCGGTCGTGGGCGATGCGGTCACCCTGCGCGCGGGTGCCGGCATCGTCGCGGATTCCGATCCGACCCGCGAGCTCGCCGAGACGCGAGCCAAGGCGCGCGGCCTGCTGCGCGCACTGGGCGGCGACGCATGAGCCGCACCCTGGTCAACGGCCGCGAAGCGGTGGAGATCGACGCACGCGACCGGGGCC
>DASTQG010000450.1:0-6523 GCA_035761885.1 Steroidobacteraceae bacterium
AGGCACAGTGGTGAACAACGTCGCGATGACGCAGGTCGCGGACTCCGGCGCCGCGACGCGAACCTACGAGCTGAGCTACGCACTGCCGGCGAATGCACCGGCCGGCGCATGGACCGTGCGCGTGGTGGCGACCGAGGGTACTGAAGGCACGGTCACCGACCTCGGCGTCGGCGCTTTCACGGTGGTGATCCCGATGCCGGTGCTGGTGGTCGCCAAGACTTCGCAGGTCATTTCCGATCCGTTCAACAACACGGTGAACCCGAAACGCATCCCGGGCAGCGTGCAGATGTACTCGGTGACGGTGACCAACCAGGGACCCGGCACGGTCGATTCGAGCACGCTCGCGATCACCGACCCCGTGCCGGCGAACTCGGCGCTGTTCGTGTCCACCGCCAGTGGCGATCCGGTCGCGTTCGTGAACGGCAGCCCGGTGAGCGGGCTCACTTACAACTACGCGGCCCACGTGAGCTACTCGAACCAGCCCGGCGGCGGCGCGCCGTACAACTACACTCCCTCGCCGGACGCGAACGGCTTCGATCCGAACGTGACCGGCCTGCGCATCGCGCCCGCAGGCACGATGAACGCGGCGAGCGGCGCGGGCAATCCGAGTTTTACCGTCCGCTTCCGCGTGCGCCTGGAGTAGCCCGGAGCGCCAGTCCGATGGCGAATGCGGCGTAGACCACGAACAGAGACGTGCGCGACAACTGCGCGTCGAAACCGGGCTGCAATCGCCGCGGCGTGATCTGAAAATCGACGAAGGCCGCGGTGCCTGACGTCACTGCCGCGCGCACCAAGCGCTCGACCGGCGTTTGCTCCCGTTTACGTGCGCCGAACACGGCTTCGTGCAGCCACGCCCAGCCGGTTGCCATGGTGTGATGAATGCCGTAGCCGACCAGCGTGTAACGCAGCGACGCACGTCGCCGGTAGGCCGCGTGTCGGCCCCAGATCCACTGACTCGGTCCGTTGTTCGGACCCGCCCAGGTGCCGCGCTCGATCTGGCCGCAGAGTGCGAGCGCCGCCGCCGAACACAGGCTCGCGAGCGCTCCCGACAGCACAACTTGACGCAAACCCGGTCTCATTGGAGATGTCGACCCGACAAATGGCACGCAGGTTCCTCGGCCGGATGGAAGCGGCATGGTCGTATTGATTCTCGGCAGCTCCGGTTTCATCGGCAGTCGCCTGGCGAGCGCGCTGAGTGCAGCGGGACACCGGGTAATTTGTACCAGGCGCCGCGGCGCGGTCGGCGCCCGTGCCGCCTGCTCCGAGATGATTCACGTCGACTTCGTCAGCGATACGCACCCGGCAGCGTGGCTGGCACGGCTGGCAGGCGTGGATGCGCTCGTGAACGCGGTAGGGATCATCGAGGAGTCGGGCGAGCAGACCTTCGAGGCGTTGCACGTGCGTGCGCCGCAGGCCGTCTTCGCCGCCTGCGCGCGCGCCGGCGTACGGCTCGTCGTCCAGGTCTCAGCCCTCGGCGCCGATGACGAAGCCCGCAGTGCCTATCACCTGACCAAGCGCAAGACCGACGAGTTTCTGCGCCGCCAGCCACTCGAATGGGTGATCGTTCGCCCGTCGCTGGTCTACGGGGCCGGTGGACGCAGCGCGCAGCTCTTCGATGCGCTCGCGAGCGCACCCCTCATTCCCCTGCCCGGCGACGGCTTGCAACTGGTCCAGCCGGTGCACGTCGATGACGTCATCGCAGGCATGGTGGCTCTGTTCGAGCCATCCGCGCCGCGCCGGGTGGTCATGCCGTTCGTAGGTCCGCGGCCGCTCACGTTGCGCGAGTTCCTGGCCCAACTCAGAGGCGCTCTGGGATTGCCGCGTGCACGATTCCTGCGCGTGCCGATGCCACTCGTGCGCCTCGCGAGCCGGTTCACGCGCGGGCTGCTGAGCTCGGACAACCTCGAAATGCTCGTGCGCGGAAACATCGGCCACCCCGAACCGCTGTCATGGCTCCTCGGTCGTGCGCCCGTGCCGGTGACCGAGTTCGTATCGCCCGACGAGCGCAGCGAACGGCGGCGTTCGGCTTCGCTGCGATGGCTCGCGCCACTCCTGCGGGTGAGCATTGCGCTCGTATGGCTGCTCGCGGGCGTCGTGTCACTCGGCCTGTATCCCGTCGAGGCGAGCCTGGAGCGGCTCGCGCGGGTGGGCCTCGAAGGCACCCTGGCGAGCGTCGCGCTTTACGGCGCGGCCGCGCTCGATCTCCTCTTTGCCGTGCTGACGCTCACGCTGAAACAGCGCAGATTGCTGTGGCTCGCGCAGATGGCGGTGATCCTCGCCTACACGTCGATCATCAGCCTCTTCATGCCGGAGCAGTGGCTGGAGCCGTTCGGCCCGATCGTGAAGAACCTGCCGATGCTCGCAGCGCTCTGGCTGCTCTACGCGTGGGAGCGCGAGTGATGGAGTACCTGGTCGTCAAATGGGTGCACATCCTCTCCTCCACTGTCTTGTTCGGCACCGGCCTGGGCTCGGCGTTCTACATGTACTTCGCGAGCCGCACGCGCGATGCGCGCGTGATCGCAACTGTGGTGCGTTACGTCGTGATCGCCGACTGGATGTTCACCACGCCGACGATCCTCATCCAGCCGGCGAGCGGGTTCTACCTCCTGCACCGCTCCGGGATCGCGCTGTCGAGTGGGTGGATCGCCTGGTCGATAGGCCTGTACCTGCTCGCCGGTGCCTGCTGGCTGCCGGTCGTATGGATGCAGATGCGCATGCGGGACATGGCCGACCGTGCGGCCGCGCGAGGTTTGGAGATACCACCGGTCTACTGGCGTTATCTCGACTGGTGGATCGTGCTCGGCGTCATCGCGTTCTTCTCCCTCGTGGCAGTGTTCTATCTGATGGTCGCCAAACCGCTCTGAGGAGCGCATGACGCTCGAAACCCTGCTTCCTCGCCTGCTGCTCTACGTGGTACTGCCGCTGTGGCTCCTGGCCGGCAT
Source organism: Steroidobacteraceae bacterium (assembly GCA_035761885.1). Classification (GTDB taxonomy): domain Bacteria; phylum Pseudomonadota; class Gammaproteobacteria; order Steroidobacterales; family Steroidobacteraceae; genus DASTQG01. The sequence goes on from DASTQG010000450.1 coordinate 2,943, forward strand.
TGGGGACTACCTGTGCCATCGGCGCACCCGCATCGAAGTCACATCGGGCGCACGCGAATCGTGGTTGCACGTGCTGGAGTACGTCCAGGTGGTCGTTCCCGTGCTGGCGGGCCTGTACCTGCAAATCAACGTGCTGGTGCTCGCGCTGATGGCCGCCTTCCTGCTCGCGCACAGCGCGACGGCGGTGAGGGACACGAGCTACACGGCTCCGCGCCGACACATCACTGTCGCAGAGCAGCACTTGCACGGCTGGCTCGAGGTGCTGCCCTGGTCCGCTTACGCCATCTTGGTCGTCCTGCATTGGAACGAGCTGTCCGCCGGCCAGTGGAGTCTGCGATGGCGCGAAGAGCCGCTCGCGCTATCACAAACGCTGCCCGTGCTCGCGTCTCTGGCGCTCGCGATGTTTGCCATCGCAGATGAGCTGCGCAGAACGCTGCGCGCAGAGCACCGTTCCCGGTGACGTAGCAACGCGCGACAGCCTTTCTTACAGCGCACGTCCCGTATTTACACGCGGCGCGCGCCTGGAATTGGACCAAGTCTTTGTTGCGTCACGGTTACCACCGCTGGAACGGGCGTTGCTTGTCCCGCAGTGGGGTCACTAAAAGGAAATAAGCCATGAGCACGCCGGTCAGGTCGAGCCGAGCGGTCGGTTGCATGCGGGCGCTGTCCTGCACCCTCCTCCTTCTTCCGTTGGCAAGCGATGCGCAGGAGCCCGCCAAGCCTCAGCAACAGCGCAGCGCACCGCCGCCGTCGAGCTTCTCGCCGGTCGTGTCGAAGGAGGACTTCCGCACCACGATGGAGCGCATGAAAGCCGCCAAGGCGGGCGTGAACGCGAAGCATGCGGAGCTGCTTGCGAGCCGCTACGACCTCTCCGACAAGCCCGCGCAGGGCGTGACGATGTCGAAGGGCAAGCCGGTACAAGGTGGCGTACGCGCCAAGCTCAAGGCGGGCATGACCTGGGATCAGCTCGGACGCATGACGCCCGAGCAGGTCCGGGAGCAGGACGCCTTCCCCGCCGGCTTCCTGCCGCTGCCGCACCCGAACCATCCCGAAGGCGGCATGCTGTTCCCGCAATTCCACATCGACGAGATCAAGAAGCAGGAGCAGCGCGACCTCGCGCGCTTCGACCTGGATTTCGACCTGCCCGATCACCTGCTGCCGGAGTTTCCGGCGCCGATCTTCCTGACCACGCATCCGGAAATGGGCGACGTGTCGCAGGGCAAGCAGCTCACGATCGACAATTTCTTCGAGATCTTCAACGGCATCCTCAACCCCAAGCAGCTCGAAGGCCTGCGCCTGCTGCTCACGCCGTTCCCGCAGCAGCAGTTCAACCAGACCGAGGACCGGCGCTCGGAGCGCCCGCACCGCGGCGTTGCGTGCCTCGACTGCCATGCGAACGGCCACACAAACGCGAGCACGCACCTGGTGGGCGACATCCGGCCGCAGGAGCTGCGCCACCGCATCGACACGCCGTCCCTGCGCGGCGTGAACATCCAGCGCCTGTTCGGCTCGCAGCGCGCCCTGAAGTCGGTCGAGGACTTCACCGAGTTCGAACAGCGCGCCGCGTACTTCGACGGCGACCCGGTGATCGCCACCAAGAAAGGCGTGAACGTGCTCGAGCGCGGCAGCCAGGTGCACTTCATGGCCGAATTCCAGGCACTACTCGATTTTCCGCCGGCTCCGAAGCTCGGTGTCGACGGCAGGCTCGATCCGCGCAAGGCGAACCAGGCGGAGCTCGCGGGCCAGGAAGTCTTTTTCGGCAAGGGCAAGTGCTCGACCTGCCACACGCCGCCCTATTACACCGACAACACCATGCACAACCTGAAGACCGAGCGCTTCTACGCGACGCGCACGATCGCAGGCCACAAGATGGTGGGCGACGGACCGATCAAGACGTTCCCGTTGCGCGGCATCAAGGACAGTCCGCCGTACCTGCACGACGGCCGCCTGCTCACGCTCGCGGACACGGTGGAATTCTTCAACCTCGTGCTGGAGACGAAGCTGACGGCGCAGGAAAAAACCCAGCTGGTGGCGTTCCTGAGGGCGCTCTAGAGAATGGCCACGAAATGACACGAAAAACACGAAAGGAAGAACGGCACGAAGGGTGAAGAGCCTGATTCGTCGCTCTGATCCCTTTCGTGTATTTCGTGTTTTTCGTGGCTATTTCCTCTTCCTCCGCGGAAGTTCCGGCGGGGCGAGCATCGTGCCGCGGCAGCCGGCCGCGCCGCAGCGGCAGCCGAAGATCTGCTCGATGTCGGGCGGATCGTCGGCCTCGCGCTGGATCTGGTAGTCGTAGCTCAGTTCCTCGCCGGGCTCGATGGTGCGCAGCGCGTCGATGAAGATGCGCCGGTCCTCGATCACCGTCTCGCAGTTCGGCGCGCAGGAGTGATTGATGAAGCGCGCCTCGTTGCCGCCCACGCCCGCGTCCACCACGGTGCGGCCGTCGACGATGAACAGGAACGTGTGATTGTCGGCCACGTCCTTGTTCTCGTAGCGCCGGTCGGCCTCGGCGTGCGAGACGCGCTCGCCCAGGTACTCGATGATGCGAGCCCCCTTCTTGATGCGCCTCAGCGCGAAAACCCCGGTCCCGTGAATCCCAGACTCGCGCACCGCCACCAGCGGGTGCTTCTTCCCGTTCGCCATCCGCATCGTTCCGCAGAGCTCCTACACTGCCACCGGCGCTTTGATCGCCGGGTGCGACTGATAGTTCTCGATCGAAAAATCTTCGTACACGTAATCGAACAGGCTCGGTGGCCGGCGCTTGATGACGAGCCGCGGCAGCGGCAGCGGTGAGCGCGAAAGCTGCAGGTCCGCCTGCTCCAGGTGATTCAGGTACAGGTGGCAGTCCCCGCCCGTCCAGATGAACTCACCGACCTGCAGGTCGCACTGCTGCGCCAGCATGTGCGTGAGCAGCGCGTAGGAGGCGATGTTGAAGGGCACGCCCAGAAAAATGTCCGCGCTGCGCTGGTACAGCTGGCAGGACAGCCGCCCCCCGGCGACGTAGAACTGGAAGAAGGCGTGACAAGGCGCGAGCTTCATCTGGTGCAGCTCGCCCACGTTCCACGCGCTCACGATGATGCGCCGCGAATCGGGCTGCTCGCGCAGCGCGCGCAACACCTCGCGCATCTGGTCGATGTTGCGCCCGTCCGGCGTGGGCCAGGAGCGCCACTGCTTGCCGTACACGGGGCCGAGCTCGCCGTTTTCGTCCGCCCACTCGTCCCAGATGGTCACGCCGTTGTCGCGCAGGTACTGCACGTTGGTGTCGCCGCGCAGGAACCACAGCAGCTCGTGAATGATCGAGCGCGTGTGGATCTTCTTGGTGGTGACGAGCGGGAAGCCCTGCGCGAGATCGAAGCGCATCTGGTAGCCGAACACGCTGAGCGTGCCGGTACCGGTGCGATCCGTCTTGCGCGCCCCGTGCTCACGCACGTGGCGCATGAAGTCGAGGTACTGCTTCATGTCAGGTGGCGACGGCGAAGTTGCCGGAAGGCACCCTGCGTCGATACGCCCACCCGAGCATGGCAAGGCCGACCAGGATCATGGGCAGGCTCAGGATCTGCCCGGTGGTGAGCCAGCCGAAG
>DASTQG010000451.1:0-7318 GCA_035761885.1 Steroidobacteraceae bacterium
GGTTGCGTTATTTGCGTTATTGGCAGGGACCAATAACGCAAATAACGCAACCCCGGCACCGCTATGGCTCCGCTATGGCTTGCTGGCGAGACGATCGAGCATCGCCTTCACTGCCTTGATCTGCTGGCCCTCGCGCGTCGCGTAGTTCTCGCCGCTGTAGCCCCACCAATCCCAGCAGCCGAGCGGGTTCATGGGCGCGAGCTTGCTCGACTTCGCCTGCGGATACAGCACGACGAGGTCGTTCGCTTCCGCCCATTCGTTGAAGCCTGCGCCCGTGGCGACGGTGTTGCCGACGACTTCCGCGGACTGATCGCAGCCATGAAAGAACACGTGAACCCCGCACGCGCGATCCTTGGTGCAGGCGAGGGGGACATAGGCGAAGCCCGTCGCATTGAGATGCGCCTCGCCGAACTCGGATTGATCGAACTCGATCAGGCGTCCCTTCGCCTCGCGCGGCGCAGCCAGCTCCCCGCGCAGCATGCGCAGCATCGCGCCCGCCGCCGAGTAGCCGCATGAGTTGAGATACGGCCGCGCCATCTTGCCGCACTCGCCGCCTTTCTCTTTTGTCGGCATGCCATGCGCCACGGGCACATTGTCGATCGTGACCATGTCCATGTCCGGCGCCAGCGCGCCATAAACTTCGCGCGCACTCGCGACGACGCTCGCGGCCACGGTGGCATCGGCGGTGCCGTGAAACAGCCACGCCCGATCTCCCCTGAGCCCCTCCAGCGGATCGATCGCGTTGCGCGTCGCGGCGGCTCGTGCGGCCTCCACGAGCGGCGCCGCCTCGATGCCGCCCTTCACGCACGGGCCGAGGGCTTTCTGAATGGACCCCTGAGCGCAGTCGTAGGGTCCTGCGGCCAGCAGCCCGACACCATCCACGAGCTTCGAGTGCGCGACGTGGAACTGGCCCGCCATGTAACCCCCGGAAGAGATACCCGAGACCGTGACCTTCTGGCCCGCGGCCCCCAGTTCCGGCAGACGCTCGCCACCCACGGATTGCGCCTGGCAGGCCATCAGCAGGATCGCGGCCGCGGGGAGAGTCCAGGTCCTGTCGTTCATGCGTGTGGTATCCCGCCTCGAAGTGAGCGAGCATTGTCCCACAACGATCCGAGGCTTCTATGAGCTACGTTTTCGACGCGCCCGCCGCGCCTTCGCTCGCCGTGGCCGGCAGCTCAGCACGCTTTCCGGTGCATCGCATCTACTGCGTCGGTCGCAACTACGCGGCGCACGCGCGCGAGATGGGTGCGAATCCCGACCGCGAGCCGCCATTCTTCTTCTCCAAGCCGGCCGACGCAGTGGTGGCTCCCGGCACGGCAGTCCCGTACCCGCCGCGCACCACGGACCTGCACCACGAAATCGAGCTGGTGGTGGCGATCGGCAAAGGCGGCCGCGACATCGCGGTCGCCAACGCGCTCGAGCACGTGTTCGGTTATGCCGTGGGTGTGGACCTCACGCGGCGCGATCTGCAGACCGAGTCGAAGAAGGCGGGAAAGCCCTGGGATACGGCGAAAGGCTTCGATGCCTCCGCGCCGGTGAGCGAAGTGCAGCCGGTGTCGCGCATCGGCCACCCCGCGCGCGGCAGGATCTGGCTCGACGTGAACGGAGAGCGACGCCAGACGGGCGACGTGTCGGATCTCATCTGGAGCGTGCCGGAAACGATCGCGGAGCTGTCGACGTTCTTCGCGCTCGCGCCGGGCGACCTGATCTTCACGGGCACGCCCGCGGGTGTCGCGGCGCTCAAACCCGGCGACCGTCTTGCGGGTGGCGTGGAAGGCGTGACGACGCTCGAGCTCAGCATCGCGGCGAAGTGAGATGAAGCTCTACACCTACTTTCGCTCCAGCGCCGCGTACCGCGTGCGCATCGCGCTGAACATCAAGGGGCTGGACTACACGGCGATACCGAAGCGCCTGCCCGGCCCGGCCGAGCATCGTCAGCCGGATTACCTCGCGCTGAATCCGCAGGGCCTCGTGCCGGCGCTCGAAGTCGACGGCCAGGTGCTCGGACAATCGCTCGCCATCATCGAGTATCTCGACGAGGAATATTCCGAGCCGCCGTTACTGCCCGCCGATGCGCTGGGGCGTGCGCAAGTGCGCTCGATGGCGCTGGTCGTTGCGTGCGAGATGCATCCGCTGAACAACCTGCGCGTGCTGAACTACCTGCGCGGGGAGCTGAAGCAGGACGACGAGGGCGTGAGCCGGTGGTACGCGCACTGGATCGCGCAGGGATTCCAGGGACTGGAGGAGCTGGCGCGGCGTCACTCGGGTGACGGATTGCACTGCTACGGCAAGCAAGTGACGCTCGCGGACGTGCTGCTCGTGCCGCAGCTCTTCAACGCGCGGCGCTTCAAGTGCGACGTGAGTCCTTATCCGACGCTCACCGCGATCGGCGCACACCTCGAAGCGTTGCCGGCCTTCGCGGCGGCGCACCCGGCGAAGCAGCCGGACGCGGAATGAGCCGCTACTTGCCCGAGATCTGACGCTCCAGGCCGAGCGCGTCCTCGTTGCCCCAGCGCTCCATCAGCATGCCGTCGCGCATGCGGTAGATGTCTGTTCCCATCACGCGGGTGGTGCGGCCCGTCGCCGGCTTGCCAAAGTAATCCCCCAGATGCGTGCCGGTGACGACCGAGCGCACGATCACGAAATCGCCCGCGCACAGGAGCATCACGTTCTCGACCTTGCGGTCGGGGAATGCCTTCGACAGCAACGTGAGGTAGTGACGGATGGCCGCGGGACCCTGCGGCGCGCCCGGCGGGCCGCTGTTGTTGCGGTATTCGGCCGCGTAGAACTCCTCGACGCGCGCGAGCTCGCGCTTGTTGACGATGGTGTCGAGCGCGGCGAGGTAGCGCTCACGGTTGCGCTCCTTGCCTTTGCAGGTGTCCGCCGTCGCTGCCTCGAGATCGAACGCCGGCGCTGGTGGTGCCGGGTTTGCGGTATTTGCGCTATTCGTCGCCGCGAAGGCGGCGATGACGGTCAATGCGGTGGCCAGGGCGATGCGGTTCATGCAGGACTCCGGGTGAACGGATTGCAGGGTGGACAGCGCGGCAGGAACATCGCGGCCATGATTGCATCCGCCCGCGACCCATCGTAAACACCTTCGATGCGCGCGGCCGCGCCGCGGTCCGGAGGCCTCCCCATGCGTTTTCTGCGCCTGTTGATCGTTGCCGTTTCCCTGGTTCCCGCGCTGGCGAGCGCGGAGCAGCCCTTCACCGTGCTGATCACGGGCTCGAACAAGGGTATCGGCCTGGAGCTGACGCGTATCTACGCCGCGAATGGCTGGAAGGTGATCGCCACCTGCCGCAACCCGCAGGACGCCGCGGAGCTGCAGGCGCTCGCGAAGGAGAATCCGAGAGTTTCGCTGGAGCGCCTCGATGTCACCGACCACGGGCGCATCGACGAGCTGGCGAAGCAGTTGAAGGCAACGCCGATCGATCACCTCGTCAACAACGCCGGCATCACCGCGGGCATGGAAAAGGAAGCGTTCGGCAAGTTCGACTTCGAGCAGTACGACGACATCCTGGCGGTCAACACCATCGCGCCGCTCAAGATGGCCGAAGCGTTCATCGAGCACGTCGCCGCCAGCCGCAAGAAGACGATCGTCAACATTTCCTCGAGCCAGGGATCGATCGAGAGTGTCAAGCGCCCGGGAACCTACTTCTACCGGGCGAGCAAGGCTGCGTTGAACATGGAGATGCGCAACCTCGCGCTGGACCTGGCTCCGCGCGGGATCATCGTGGGGCTGGTCGGCCCGGGCCTCACCCAGACGAACCTGACCCGCAATCTCAAGATTCCGATGAAGAAGCCGGACGAGGCGGCGAAGCTGGTGTTCGCGCAGATCGAGCAGCTCACCCCGGCCAAGTCCGGCGTGCTGGTCAACTACGACGGCGCCATCATTCCCTGGTGAGTCGCACAGGCCCGTGAGTCGGGCCGGCCTGCTGAGTTAGAGTCGACTGCCATCACGGCTGTCATCAGGTCACGGGGAGTCAGACATGCGGGCATCTCATCTCGCGCTCTGCGCGGCGCTCGTCGGCGCGCTGTTCGTTTCCGCTTGCGACCGGAAGGAAGAACCTGCCTCAGCGCCTGCCGCCGATACCGCGGCGCAGAAAGCGCAGGAGTGGGTCGCATTTCGCGACGCGTACATCGAGGAGTTCTTCAAGGCGCACCCGACCGTCGCAGTCAACGCGGGCCGGCACGAATTCGACGGCCAGCTCCCTGACTGGAGCGCCGCAGGTATCGCGGCCGAAGTGAAACGCCTGCATGAAGCACGCGATCGGGCGATGAGCCTCGAGGGTCTGAACGCCGACCAGGCATTCGAGCGCGACTACCTGGTCTCGCGCATCGATCGCGACCTCTTCTGGCTGGAAACCGCCGAGGCTCCGTTCCGCAATCCGACCTTCTACCTGGACTGGATGCTCGACGGGCTGGATCCGAGCCCCTATCTCACGCGCGAGTACGCGCCGCTCGAGCAGCGCATGCGCGCGTACGTCGCGTATTCGCGCAACGTGCCGCGCGCCGCGAGCCAGATCCGCGCCAATCTGCGTGCGCCGCTGCCGCAGACCTACGTGGAGCGCGGTATCGGTGCCTTCGGGGGCTTTGCGGATTTCTTCGAGAAGGATTTGCCGCAGGCGTTCGAGTCGGTGCAGGACGCAACGCTGCAGAAGGAATTCACCGAGGCGAACAAGGCGGCGATCGTGGCGATGCGCGATCTCGCCACATGGCTCGAGGGCGAGCGCAGGAACGCGAACCAGGCGTATGCGCTGGGCGCGGACAAGTTCGCCCGGATGCTGCAGGCGACCGAGCGCGTCGACACGCCGCTCGCCGAGATCGAAGCGGTGGGGCGCGCCGACATGAAGCGCAACCAGGAGGCGCTGAAGCAGGCCTGCGAAAAATACGCGCCGGGGGCGAAGATTGCGGCCTGCATCGCGAAGGCGCGCGCGAACAAACCGCAGGGCGGCGCCGTGCAGGGTGCGCGCGATCAGCTCGCCGGTCTGAAACAGTTCCTCATCGACAAGCAGGTCGTCACGATCCCGAGTGACCTCGAAGCGCTGGTCAACGAGGCACCACCCTACAACCGCGCGAACTTCGCCTACATCGACATCCCGGGTCCGTACGAAAAGGCACTGCCGTCGGTGTACTACATCTCGCCCCCCGATCCCTCCTGGCCCAGGCAGGTGCAGCGCGATTACCTTCCGGGGCGCAGCGACCTGCTGTTCACCTCGGTGCACGAAGTGTGGCCCGGCCACTTCCTGAACTTCCTGCATTCGAACCGCTCGGGTTCCATCACCGGCAAGTTGTTCGTGGGCTACGCGTTCGCGGAGGGCTGGGCGCACTACAGCGAAGAGATGATGTGGGAGATGGGGCTCGGTGACGGCGATCCCGAGACGCACATCGGCCAGCTCTCCAACGCGCTGCTGCGCAACGCGCGCTACCTCTCAGCGATCGGCCTGCACACCGGCGGCATGAGCGTCGCGCAGTCGGAGAAGCTGTTCCTCGAGGAGGCGTACCAGGACGTCGGCAGTGCGAAACAGCAGGCGGCGCGCGGCACCTACGATCCCGCCTACCTCAACTACACGATGGGGAAGCTCATGATCCGCAAGCTGCGTGCCGACTGGACCGCGAGCCGCGGCGGGGAAAAGGCGTGGCGCGAATTCCACGACAAGTTCCTGAGCTACGGCGGCCCGCCGATCCCGATGGTGCGCGAGTCGATGCTCGGCACGGCCGAGGGCTCGCTGTTCTAGAGATCGAAAAGAAAAAGCCACAGAAGCACACGGAAACACACAGAATCGAAGCGGCGTGCCCAATCTTCATTCTGTGTGCTTCTGTGTGTTTCTGTGGCTTATGCCTCTTAGTCCGCGGCGGCTTCGAGGCAGTGCGTGGGTTCGCGGTCCAGGAGCGCCTGTACCGCGACCTCCTGCCACGCCGCACCGTCCTTGCGCTGCAGTCGCTTGAGCGTCATCAGCGCGACGCTGGTGTAGCCACCCTCCGTCGGCTTGTCGAGGAACACCATGCGGCAACCGCTGGGGCTCGGACCGAGGCGGCCTTGCAGCCAGCCCGATTCGAGATAGGCGCTCTCGACTCGCACGGCGCTGCCGTCGGCCACCGCGCTCTGCGAGGGCTCGGTGGGTGAATCGTTCACGGGATCCACGGGTGCGGCCGACGCGGGGTCCTCCGCTGCGGGCGCACCGGTCGCATCCATGGCGGGTGCCTCCGCGGACGGCGCCGCCGGTTCGGCAGTTGCAGGCGTCGCCGCGGGGGCCGCTTCCTCAGCGGCGTTCCTGCCGCAAGCCGCGAGCGCCAGCGCGCTCACCAGCACAGTCGTCTTCCATCGAATCATGATTCCTCACATTCCCAGTTCTTTCTCGAGATCCTCGGCGCTCTTGCCGCCTTGCGCCTGCTGCTTCTGCATCGCGCGCTTCATCTCCTCGGCCTGCCGCTTCATCTCTTCGACCTTGGCGGGATCCGAGTAGGCCTTGCGCATCTCCTCGGCGGAGCGCTGCATGGCATCGATCGAGGGCTGCATCTTCTGGCGGGCGTTCGCTTCGGCGCGCGCCTGCACTTCCTTCTCCTTCGCTTCGTTGTCCGCGACCGAGTAGTAGTCCCTGGCCGTGAGCAATGCGTTGCGCTTCTCGGCATCCGCGGCGAGCTGAGCGGCGCGCGACTTCACGCCGTCGATCTTCGCCTTCTCGTCGAGATCGGCGTAGTACTCGATCGCGGACTCGAGCAGCTTCGGCGCGCTGAAGTACTTCTGCACCAGCGTGAGAGCGCGCTGTGCCGTGATCTCGCGCACGCGGGCGACGAGCTGACCCTTGAGCGCGGCGTCGGCAATGCGCGCGGCCCACGCCGACGCAAGTTCCAGCAGCTCGCGCGAATCGGCGATGCGATCGGTGGGCCACTTCTTCTGAAACGCGGCCCCCTCCGCCTGCAGCTTCTGCAGGCCCTCGAAGTCCGCGAGGTCCTCGGGGCGAGCCTGGTGGAGCTTCACCGTGTCGCGCAGGAAGTCCTCGCTGAAGGTCTGCGACTCGCGGCCCAGCGCGCGCTCGCAGGCCTTGGCGGGCCACGCGGCGACTTCCTGCTGGATCTTCGCGTCGAGCTGGTAGGCGCCGGTGGCAGCGATGCGCGCCTTGTTGTTCACGGCGAACCACGACTCGGTGCGCTGACGGAAGTGATCGTTGGCGCGATCGTACGCGGAGGTGCTGTCGGGCTGCGCGCGCAGCATGCCGAGCATCACGCGGTCCGACTGCGCGTAATGACCGCCGGATTCGTAGACGGAATACGCGCGCTCGACATCGCCTTTCTTCTCGGCCGCTTCCGCGAGCGG
>DASTQG010000452.1:0-8423 GCA_035761885.1 Steroidobacteraceae bacterium
AGAAGGAACAAGAAGAACGTTCCCTTTCTGTGTGGTTCTGTGTGTTTCCGTGGCTATCTCTTTCTTGCCAGCGTCAGGCCGTCGCCGATCGGCAGCAGGCTCAGGTCGATGCGGTCGTCGCGGTACAGGCGGTCGTTGAACTCGCGCAGGGCAACCGTGTTGGCATCGTTCTTCGCGGGGTTCGCCACATCGCCCGACCACAGCGTGTTGTCGACCGTGATGAGACCGCCCGGGCGCACGAGCTTCATCAGCAGCTCGTAGTACGTGCCGTAGGCGGGCTTGTCCGCGTCGATGAAGGCGAAGTCGTAGGTATTCGCGCCGCCGGCTGCCAGCAGTTCCTCGAGCGTCTTCACCGCGGGCTGCAGTTTGAGCTGGACCTTGTGCTCGACACCGGCCTCGCGCCAAAAGCTGCGTGCGATCGAGGTCCATTCCTCACTCACGTCGCAGGCGACGATGCGCCCCTCTTCGGGCAGCGCGAGCGCCACCGCCAGGCTGGAATACCCGGTGAATACGCCGACCTCGATGCAACGCCGCGCGCCGAGCAGTCGTGCAAGCAGTGCCATGAACTGCCCCTGCTCGGGCCCGATCTGCATCTGCGCATTGGGCATCGAGGAGGTGACCTCGCGCAGCCTGGCGAGCAGCGGGTGCTCGTGCACCGAATGCTCCACCAGATAGCGGTGGATGTCGGGGGTGACCGACAACGTGCGAGTGGTCATGCGGCGTTCCTCGTTTGTAAAACGGATGTACGGATGTGACACGACCGTGACGCGATCGTGCCCGGGGCGCGAAATTGCGGCCTTTGCGCGCGACCTGGATCACCCTCGACCCCGCGACCCCTCTGCTATGATGCCGCGGATTTTTACTTTATGTTGAACCCATCGTGACCACGCGGCTTCTGCAGTTCACAGACCCGCATCTGTACGGCGCAGCCGACGGCAAGCTGCGTGGCGTGGTCACCTATCCGGCGTTGCTCGCGGCGCTCGAGCACGCCCGCGCGCATCACTGGCCGTGCGACGCGATCCTCGCCACCGGGGACCTGGTGCAGGACGATCCGTCGGGCTACGCGCGCTTTCGCGAGGTGTTCGCGCCCCTCGGGGTGCCGGTGCATTGCATAGCAGGCAACCACGACGAGCCCGAAGCGATGCGGCGCGAGCTGGATATCGCACCCTTCCAGCTCGGCGGGGTCGCGCACTGGCCGGGGTGGATCGCGGTGATGCTCGACAGCTATCTCGCCGGCAAGGCGCAGGGCCGCATCGATGCCGCCAACCTTGCGCTCCTCGACGATGCGCTGCGCTCGCACCCGAAGGCGCACGCGCTGGTGTGCCTGCATCACCATCCGGTCCAGATGCACAGCCGCTGGCTCGACCAGGTCGGCCTCGAGAATCCCGACGAGTTCTTCGACGTGCTCGATGCGCACCGCAACGTACGCGCGGTGCTGTGGGGACACGTGCATCAGCACTTCGAGGGCGAGCGCCAGGGCGTGCGCCTGATGAGCACGCCTTCCACGTGCGCGCAATTCCTGCCCCGCAGCGAGGGTTTCGCGATCGATCGGCGCCCGCCGGGCTTCCGCTGGCTCGAGCTGCGCGAGGATGGCACCATCGCCACCGATGTCGTGTGGGTGCCGGACTTTCCCGGCAAGCCCGCCTGAGGGCGGGCGCGAAGGGGGACATGCGCCGCTCGGTTCACCTGCTCTGTTTCGTGGTCGGCGCGCTCGCCCTGAGCGCGGCCGCGGGCGCTGCGCCGCGCAACCCTCTGTGGGTGATCGAAGGCAAGCAGAACACCGTCTATATGCTCGGCTCGGTGCACGTGCTGCGCGAATCCGATTACCCGCTGCCGAAGGTGATCGACAGCGCGTACCGCGACGCCGAGATCGTCTACATGGAGATCGACCTGGACGACATGGCCGCCGGCGAGGCGCTGCAGTACACGCTCGCCAACGCGAGCCTGCCCGAGGGACGCACGCTGCGCGACATCCTGGGGCTCGCCGATTTCACCGCCGCGGACGTGAAGGCCAATGCGATCGGCGTGGATCTTTCCATGTTCTCGCAGTTCGAGCCCTGGGTGGCGGCCCTCGCCGTGGTGCAGGCACAGATCAGCCACCTCGGCCTCGATGCCGACCAGGGCGTGGAGCAATACCTGCTGCGCATGGCGCTGCGGGACGAGAAGGAAGTGCGCGGACTCGAAACGCTGTCCGACCAGCTCGGCGTGCTCGATGGGCTTTCACTCGAGAGGCAGGGAAAGTTCCTGCTCATGTCGCTCGAGGAATCGAGCGAAATGCCCGGTCAGCTGGACGCCATGATCAGCGCATGGCGGCGCGGTGATGGCGAGGAGCTCGCCAAGGTGCTCGGCGAGGAGTTCGGCGACTTTCCGGACCTGTACCAATCGCTGATCGTGGCACGCAACCGCAACTGGACCCGGCAGATCCTCGAGCTGCTCGACGACGAGGACGATTACCTCATCGTGGTCGGCGCGCTGCACCTGGTCGGTGACGACAGCGTGCTGGAGATGCTGAGCGAGCACGACGTGGTCTCGCGCCAGCGGTAGCAGGTACCGGACTTTGCAATATTGCAATATTGCAAAGTCCGGTACCTAGATCTCGATCATTTCGAAGTCTTCCTTGCCCGCGCCGCAGTCCGGGCAGCGCCACGACAGCGGCACGTCTTCCCAACGTGTCATCGGCGCAATGCCGCGCAACGGGTCGCCCTGCTCCTCCTCGTAGACGAACCCGCAGATCACGCACATCCAGGCCTTCATCGACGCCGCTCCAGCAACTGCTCCATCGCCTCCACCGCCTGCAAGCTCCCGTTGCCCAGCCCCGCGGCATCGAGCCGCGCACGCAACTGAGCAAGACGTTGCCCGTCGCCCAGCAACGCGAGCGTCGTCTCCGCCAGTGAGGTGGGGTCGAGGCTCGCACCGACCGCAACGCCCTGACGCTCGCAGGCCGAGATGCGACCCGGCTGGTCGCCAGCAACGGGCGCCGCCACGGCCGGCGTATGCAGCGCCAGCGCCTGCAGCAGCAGGCTTCCGCCGTTGATGGTAGCGACGTGCGCGCCAGCGAGCAGGTCTGTCATCTGGTCCGGGCGCAGTGCGGGCAGCGCCAGGATGCCCGCATTGTCGAAATTACCACCCTCGTAGTTCGGCCCTTTCACCCAAAGCGTCTTGAGGCTGCAGGCGCGGTTCACTTCGATCGCGGCGCGGGCGAAAGTCTCCGGCGCGGGGACGCCGCTGCGCTCGTAGCCGCCGCCGCCGGCGCAAAAGAGCAGGTACCGCTCCTCGCCCACGCCAAGTTCGCGCCGCAAGGCCGCGGCACGCTCGGGCACCACTGGCTCGAACACCGGATCGAGAAAGACCGCGCGCGGGCGACCGAGCAGGCGCAGCTTGAAGCGCTCCCAGCGGTTCAGCTCGCCTTCCAGCAACCGCGGCCACGCGAGCCAGTGGTGGTCCATCACTCGCATGCGGCGCAGGCGAAAGCCCTTCCAGCGCGTCTTGAATCGCGAGCTCACGTACACCGTGGCGGCGTGGCGGCGGCGAGCGTGTGCCAGCTGTCCGACGCGACCGGCGCTGTCGAACACGACGATGTCGGGCTTCATGCGGTCGATCGTGGCGTTGACGGCGGCCGTGTTGTACGTGGGCGAGCCTTCCACCAGCACGGTCTCGAACGGGCATTGGCGCGCATAGCCGGCGGCCGAATTGACGATGAAACAGATGCGCGCGGCGGGCCAGCGCGCCTGCGCTGCCCGCGCGATGGCGAGGGAACGGTAATACTCTCCCGAACCTTGCGCTCCGCTGGCCGGAACGAACAGGAGCGCCGGTGCGCTCACGAGGCTGCCGGCGCTCGCCGGCCGCGCAGCGCGCTTTCGTATGCGCGCGTCACTTCCGCGCCGAAGCAGCAGAACTGCAAGAGCTCGAGCGAGGGCGTGTCCTGCAGCGACTGCGTCACGGTGTTGACCGCGATGCGCGCGGCCTCTTCGAGCGGATAGCCGTAGACACCGCAGCTGATCGCGGAGAACGCGAGCGTCCGCAACCCGTTCTGCGCTGCGAGTGCCATGCAACGTCGATAGCAGGATGTGAGCAGCTCCGCCTCGCCCTGCCCGCCGCCGCGCCAGACAGGGCCGACGGCATGGATCACGTAGCGCGCCGGCAGATCGAACCCCGGCGTGAGGCGCGCATCGCCCGTGGGACAGCCGCCGATCGCACGACATGCGGCCAGGAGCTGCGGCCCGGCGGCGCGATGAATCGCGCCATCGACCCCGCCGCCGCCCCTGAGCTGCGCGTTGGCCGCGTTGACGATCGCGTCCACCGCGAGCGTCGTGATATCCGCCTGCACGATCTCGAGCTTCGCCATGGGAAATCTAGGCGGCGCCCGTTTGCAGCGCCGCAGTCTTCAGGGCGATGAGCTCGCGATACACCTCTTCCTGTCGCCGCACGACCGCTTCGAGCATGAACGGTCCGAGGTCCTGCTGCTGGTGCGGCTGCCGGGCGGCGTGGTGCTTGCGCAGGAGTGCGGCGAGCGCATCGACATCCTCGATCGGAAACAGGTCGCCCTTGTAGATCTCGAGCAGCTCCTGGTTGCCCAGCGCCGTCGAAGCCACGATCGGCACGCCCGCATCGAGCGCCTCGAGCAATACATAGGGCAGCGGCTCGCGGCGCGAGGGGCAGACGAACAGGTCGAACGCCTGGTAGTAGTCCTTGGCGTCCGGCGTGAAGCCCGGCAGCGAGACCTGCGCGTTGCAGAGCTTCTCCAGCCGCGCGCGCTCGCGTCCCTCGCCCACGATGACGAGCTTCGCGTCGGGCAGGCTGGCGCGCGTGAAGGCCTGGATCAGCGTGTCGAAACCCTTGCTGTGAGCCAGCCGGCCCACGCCGCCGACGAGGAAATCGCCCGGCTTCGCGCCGAGGTCGGCGCGCTTGCGCTGCACTTCCTCGGGCGTGAGGCGCCGGTGCGGAATGTAGGCGAGATTGATGTCGTAGACGCGCCCGCGGTAGTCGCGCGGGATGTCCCCGTGCTGCCAGCGCGCGATGCATACGATCGCGTCCATGTCGGCGAAGTGCGGGCCGTTCACGGTCATGTGCAGCGTCACGATCGTGACGGCGCGCGGCTTGATGCGCGAGAGCATGCGCGTGGACCTGCGCAGGTGCGCGTGGATCACGTCCGGTGCGAACTCCTCCAGCGCGCGTGCGATGCCGGTGCGCGGAAACCAGTCGTTCACCTCGACCACGCGCACGCGCGGGTCGACCCACTGGCGGATGCTCACGCCGCGGCGATCGGTGTGCCCGCGCTTGATGATGAGCATCACGTCGTGGTCGGGGCATTGTGCGTTGCACATTTCCGCGGTGGCCCGCTCGGAGCCCGCGAATCCGGTGGACAGGATCATGTGGACGATGCGCATGGAGCGATGATAACCGGTACCGGATACCTGCAATTGTTGGCATTCCCGGGCGGCAGCCGGGGAATGCCAACAATTGCAGGTGTCCGGTACCTAAAAGCGCCGCGCGACGTACAGCGTGAGGCCGTAGATGTCGTAGTAGGACACCGGTCGCTCGCTCACCGGATCGTCCGGCAGGAGATGGTCGCGGCCCACTTTCTCGGCGAAACGGGCATCGAGCGAGACGTCCCAGCCGCTCAGCACGTCGCGCCAGTGTGCGCCCATGCCGTAGTAGAGGCCGTAGGCCGGCGTCTCGCGATCGTAGCGCGAGGCGCCGAGGAAGAAGCCAAGCGCCAGCGGGCTGTCGAACCGGTAACGATAATCGACGGCGCGCACCGACGTGAGCAGGTGGCCTTCCACTTCGTCCAGCTCCAGCCGCACGCCCACGTCGTTGCGCCCGCTGCCCAGGCGCCGCGCGCCGATGGCGAAATGCGGCGCGAACGCTACCGAGGTTTCCTCCACCGGCTGCTCGGAGCTTTCATCGATGCGCACCTTGGTCGCGCTCATGCCGGCATCGACGAAGATCTCGGCGCTCTTCTGCGCTGGCTCGTAGTCGGAGCTCGCCATGGCCGGACCGGAGGC
The DNA here is from genome assembly GCA_035761885.1 of Steroidobacteraceae bacterium. Taxonomy (GTDB): domain Bacteria; phylum Pseudomonadota; class Gammaproteobacteria; order Steroidobacterales; family Steroidobacteraceae; genus DASTQG01. The sequence continues at coordinate 6,006 of DASTQG010000452.1, forward strand.
GAGGCCCGCGTAGCGCGCATAGCCGCGCACCTGCGAGTAGTCCTCGCCGAACACGTCGCGGCCCGTGACCAGCTCCAGGCCCGCAGTCATGCCACCGATCTCGCGCGCATAGCCGAGCGCGAATTCGTAACCCTGCGTGTATTCGACCGGCGAATAGTCCTCGGGCTCGGATGCGCGCACGCGCAGGTGCGCGAGCCCGCCGAACCCGGGCCGCCAGCCGAGCCTGAGCGTCGCGGCGTGCCCGCCGACGTCGTCGTTGAACACACGCTGGTCGGCGGCCCAGTGACCGAGCACGTGACCCTCGTTCGCCAGGCCATCGCCGTAGATCGGGTGCACGTACCAGGCGTTCTGCCACTCGGTCGCTTCGAGCGCGAGGTCGAAGCGCTGCCACAGCAATGGCCAGCGGATCCCGACCGACAGCGCCGCGTTGCCGAGCAGATGGTTGCGGTTGCGCACGGTGTCCTCGCCGGCGTACTCGACGTGCACGGCGAAGGGCGTCGCGCCCGGATAGAGAAAGCTGCTGGTGATCGAGGCGACCTGGTTGCCGAACTGCTCGTCCAGGTCACCCGTGTTGTCGTAACGCGTGGGATCGAAGAACGCTTCGAGGATGTCGCCGACGGACGCGCCGCCGCGCTCGCCGCCGCCGTACTGCATCAGACGGTTGACGCCGAAGGCCCAGCCGCTCATCGGCTCGATCGAGCCGCTCACGCCGAACAGCTCGGGTCGTCCCGAGGTGAGTCCGCCTTCGAAACTGATCTGGTCGGAGTGCGACATCTTCGCCCACAGCACGCGGTAGCGCAGGCCGAGGCGCGTCAGCGGTGTGTAGTTGGAGATCGACACCTGCGGCATGGTCTGCGATTCGGTGCTCAGCAGCATGCTGCTGTCCGTGAGCGGGGACATCGAGTAGTCGAGCCAGCCCGCGTCGAGCTGCAGGTACTCGAACCCCAGGCTCACCACCGAACCGTTGGGCACCGCATCGCCGTCGTACGCCGTTCCGCCCAGGGCGATCAGCACGTGTTCGCCGGGCTGCCAGTAGCCGCGCGCGCTCGCACGCCACGGACTGTCGGAATTCATGCCGTGCTGATTCGGCACCGCCAGCACTTCATCACGCTCGTTCATGCCCTCCAGGCCCAGATCCGTGATGCCCCAGCCCTGCATGTAGCGCTCCAGGTAACGACGCACGCTGCGGCACAGCGCCTCGTCCCGCTCGCACGCCTTCGGCAGCGCATCGTGCACGGTCGCGGCCGCGATGGGGCGGGTCATGACCGGTTGTCCGGCGAGGATCAGCACCTGCTCGATCTGCCGTTCCATCTCGGGGGAGAGGTTGACGGGAAGGTAGGGGCTCACCCCGCGGGCTCGTGCCAGGTCAGGTGTCCCCAGCACGAACGCCAGGGCGCAGGCAGTTGCGAAAATCCGTTTCATCGGTGCTCGAAGGTCCTCGGATGGGTGAGAAGCGACGCCGGCGGATGCGGCGGGGGCGTCATTGTCGCTGCAATCGTTGCAAAGCAGAAGGAGACAGCGGCCGGCGCGTCGGGTTTCCATCCCATTGTCGCCAAAAGGCGAATGCGCGCGCCGCTCGCAACGCGGTACGCTATGTACCTTCCGACGGTGGCGCCGACCGCGCGCGGTCGACACACTTACGGAACAATTGCAGGACATTTCCATGGAACACCCCGAGGCCGGGCTGCGGCAGACTCTGGCTGCCCCGAGCCGCACACGGGACCCGCGCCACAGGGCAGGATCGAAATGCGCGTGACGTTCTTCCTCGACGACGAGCCGCATCCGCAACGCCTGGAGCGACTCGACCCCGATCGCGACTGGCGCGAGTTCGTCACGGGCGAGCGCGCGTGGGTGCTGCAGACGTACCTGCGCCTGCGAGCGCGCGGCTGCGACGTGGAGCTCACCACCGAAGTGCCCGATCACGGCATCGTGGTGTTCAGCGCGAAACAGCGTCGCCTGCTGCTGCGGCACGCGCCGGGCCGCACCCAGGCGCTGCTCGTCGGTATCCGCGAAGACGTGGGCGAGGCGCTGATCGCGGACCTCGAAGTGGTGCAGAACCGCTCGCAGGCCGACGGGCTGCGGCGCTTCTTCATTCCGTTCTGGCCGCAGCCGGGGCTGATGCCGCGCGACGCCGCGCGCGGCAGTCGCATCGAGAGCATCGCCTTCAAGGGTTTCATCGGCAACCTGCACCCGGATTTTCGCAGCGCGGCCTGGTGCGCATTTCTCGCCGAGCGGGGCATTCGCTGGCTGGCCGACGCGGCGCCCTACCGCAGACGCGCGGTCGATGCCACGGCGCTCGACTGGAACGACTTTCGCAACGTCGACCTGATCGTGGCGGTGCGCGGGCCGGACGCCGGCCTGCACCGGCGCAAGCCCGGCACCAAGCTCTACAACGCCTGGCACGCCGGCGTGCCGGCG
>DASTQG010000453.1:0-5636 GCA_035761885.1 Steroidobacteraceae bacterium
GAATGCGGACGTGTTGCCGCCCGGCGAGATCGAGAAGCGATACTGCGCACCGAGGTTCACGGTGTACTCGGAGACGAGCGGGGCCTGGTTGCCCACGTCGTTCGGGTCGCGCGCGGATTCTTTGATATCGCTGTCGGTGAGACCCCCGCGCAGGTACAGGTCGAGGCCGTCGGTTACGGCCGCCTGGATCTCGAACTCCGCGCCCTGGTACTCGACTTCGTCGAGGTTGCCAAGATTCTGCGTGCTCGTATTCGGATCGAAGACGAAGAAGTACGTCCCCTCCGCCTTGGTGTGATAGACGCTGAGCGAAGTGCTGACGCGCCGATCCGCGAACTGCGCCTTCCAGCCGGCCTCGTAGGTATCCGCCGTCTCCTGGTCGAACAGGTCGTCGATACCCGCGATACCAGCCGCGCCGACACCGGTCTGATTGAATCCGCCGCTGCGGAAGCCCCGGCTGTACCCCACGTAGAGCATGTTGTCGCTGTTCGGCTTGAAGCGCAGCGTGACCTTGGGTTGCAGATCGTCCCAGGTTTCGGTGCGCACCTGGCCCGGGAACGCGATGCCCACCAGTGGATCTGGAATGAACTCCGCCGGCGTCTCCGTGGTGTTCTCGCGCTCGTCGTGGTCGTAGCGCAGCGCTGCGGACAGCTCGAGGCGCTCGCCGAGATCCATCGCCAGCTCGCCGAAGAACGCGTAGGCGAAGTTGTCCTGCGAGTCGGCGAGGAACGTGAACTGCGGATTGTTCTCCGGCAGCGGCGTACGCTTGATCTCCGGTATTCCGACGCCGAAGTCGAAGATGTTTCCGGTCGAGATGTAGCGGTCGGTCTGGATCGCGTATGCACCCAGGATGTAGCGCACACGCTGATCGGACGGCGAGGTGTAGCGGATCTCCTGGCTGATCGCATCCACGTCGAGGAACTGGTGCTGTGCCTGGTCGGGGAATCCGAACCCGGCGAGCGCGGATTCCTCGATGGGCAGGAAATTGAACTGGTCGCCCGTCAGGAGCTCGTCGAGGTGGTCGTAGGCGGTGATCGAAGTGAGCGTGCCGCCGCCGATGTCGAAGTCGAGCTTCAGCGAGCCGGTGTACATCTCGCGCTCGTTCACGCCCCGGTTGTTCACGCGCACGGGCAGGCTCGTGTCGTCCACCTGCTCGGTGATGTTGAAGTACAGCGCCTGCGTGTCCACCTGCGAGATCGAGAAACGCAGGTCCGCCCGCATCGTCTCGCTGGGCTCCCACAGCAGCTTGGCGCGGGCCGAGACGTCCTGGAACGGATCCGCCTCCTCGTCGAGGAACTCGTTGTCGATGTAGCCTTCGGTGTCGAAGTAGGACACGGACGTCTGGAACTTGAGCGTGTCGGAGCCGCCGACCGGCCCGCCGATACCGCCGCGGATCGCATATCCCGGCCCGTTGTCGTAGCTCCCGGTGATCCTGCCGGAGATCTCGTCACCCGGCTCCACCGTGCGAATGATCACCGCACCGCCGATGGCGTTGCGACCGTAGAGCGCGCCCTGCGGTCCCTTCAGCACCTCGATGCTCTCGATGTCGAACAGCTCCTGGTTGAACTGCGACGGGTTCGCCATCAGCACGCCGTCGATGAGCACCGCGACCGAGGGCTCGCTGTTGCGCGCCTGCGAGATGCCGCGCACGACGATGAACGAGGTGCCCTGGTTCTGCGTCTGCACCATCGTCATGTTCGGCGTCATGCCGATGTAGTCCTGCGGCCTGAGGATGCCGGCCGCTTCGATCTCCTCGCGCGTGAAGTGATCCACCGCGACCGGTACGTCGAGCAGTGCCTCGTCGCGCTTGCGCGCCGTCACCAGCACTTCGTCGAGCGTCTCCTGACCCGCCGGACTCTGCGCCACCGCCACAGGCGGGGCCGAGAACGCGACGATCATGACGCCGACCAGGAACCAGACAGCCTTGCTACGCATGGTCTCCCCCTCGAAATGGCGTGCCGTTGTTGTCAGTCGCCCTGAAACTCGGCGCGCACGATGCGCGCGCCTTCCACCATCGCCTGCATCTTGCGAAACGCGAGCTCGCGCGGCAGGTACTTCATCCCGCAGTCGGGCGCGACGATCACGTCCTCGGCCGCCACGTACGGGAGCGCGCGGCGAATGCGCGCAGCCACCTGCTCGGCGCTCTCCGCTTCGGTGCTCGCAAGATCGATGACACCCACCATGATCTTCTTGTGCCCCTTGAGCGGCTCGAGGGCGGCGCAGTCGAGGTTCGACTGCGCAGTCTCGATCGACACCTGCGCGCAGCTGCACTGCGCGAGCTCGGGCAGGAACGAGTAGCCGGACGGGCGCTCGTGAATGATCGCGGCGTAGCCGAAGCAGATGTGCACGGCGGTCGTGCCGTGCACGCCGGCGAGCGCGCGGTTCAGCGCACGCAGGCCGTAGGCACGCGCTTCCTGCGGGCGCGCCTGCATGTACGGCTCGTCGAGCTGCACGATGTCGGCGCCGGCTTCGAAGAGATCCCTGATCTCCGCGTTCACCGCGTCCGCATAATCCATCGCCGCCAGCTCGCGACTGCCGTCGTAGTACTCGATCTGCGCCTGCTGGGACATCGTGAAGGGGCCGGGCACGGTGACTTTCACCAGGCGCCGGGTATTCGCGAGCAGGAAACGCAGGTCGTCGACCTGCACGGCGTGCTTGCGGCGGATCTTGCCGACGACGCGCGGCACCGGGTTCGGATGCCCGCTGCGATCGAGCGCCGTACCGGGATTGTCGATGTCGACGCCTTCGAGCGCGGTTGCAAAACGGTTCGAGTAGCTTTCGCGCCGGATCTCACCGTCGGTGACGATGTCCAGCCCGGCCGCTTCCTGCGCGCGGATGGCAATGAGGGTCGCATCGTTCTGCGCTTCCGCGAGCCAGGGCTCCGGAATCCGCCACAGCTCGCGCGCTCGCACCCGCGGCGGGAAGCGCCCGGCGAGCTTCTGGCGATCGATCAGCCAGTCCGGTTGCGGATAGCTGCCAACGAGCGTGACGGGGAACAACATGGCTATCTCACCCGTGCCGCAACCTGTGCGGCCCCCGAATCGGCCAGCATCGGGGGCCAGCGCTCACCGCGCGCGATGGCCGCGCGAATGCCCTTGCCGTGCTCGTCGAGCAGAGGGGCGGCCGTGACGCTGCTCGCCGCCCGGCCGTCGAACTGCACCGGCGGGCGCACCGCGTGTGTGCCGCCGTGTGGCGCTTCGACCGGAACCATGAGGCCGAGATGCCGGACCTGCGGATCGGCCACCGCCTTGTCGATGCGATTCATGGGCGCGAACGGCACGTCGTGCCCTTCGAGCCGCTCGACCCATTGCGCGAGCGGCTTCTGCTGAAAGAGCTCGTCGAGCATCGCGCCGAGCGCTTCGTAGTTGTCGATGCGCGCCTGGCGCGTCGCGAAACGGCTGTCGCTGCCGAGTTGCGGGGAACCGACGGCGTCGAGCAGCGCCTGCCAGAACTTCTCGAGCGAGGACAGATGCAGAACGACGAGCCCGCCGTCCGCGGTGCGCAGGATGTACGCCTGCGCGAGTCGCGGCCGATCGTTCGAAGTGGGCACCTCGCCGAGTGCGAAGTACGCGGCGAAAGGCTCCACTGCGAAGTGCGCCATCGCCTCTAACATGGAAACCTCGACCACACGTCCCTCGCCGGTTCTGCCGCGCTCGACCAGCGCGCCGAGCACGCCGTAGGCGGCATAGATTCCGGTGATCGCGTCCGCGAGCGCGGGGCCCATGAAGCGCGGCCGGTCCGCATCGACGATGACGCTGAGAAAACCGCTGAGCGCCTGCGCGACGGAGTCGTAGCTCGGGCGGTCGCGATAAGGCCCGCTCGCGCCGAAACCGCTGATGGAGCAGTAGATGAGGCGCGGATTGATGCCGCGCAGACGATCGGCCCCGGCGCCCAGCCGGTCCGCCGTGCCCGGACGGAAGTTCTGGATGTAGACGTCCGCTTCCGCGACCAGGCCGTCGAAGAGCGCGCGATCCGGTTCCTGCTTGAGGTCCAGGCTCAGGCTGCGCTTGTTGCGGTTGTAGGCCTGGAAGTGCGGCGAGTACGAGGCACCCTGGTAGCTGCGGTAGGGATCGCCGTCGGGACTTTCGATCTTGACGACGTCCGCGCCCAGGTCCGCGAGCATCATCCCGGCACACGGCCCGGTGATGAACGTGCCCTGCTCGACCACGCGAACTCCGCGCAGCACCCCGTTCACGGCTCCTCCTCTGCGGGCTCGAAGCCCTCGGGCGCCGGGCCGTCGTACGCGACCGCCTGTGCTCCTGCGTGCGACAGAACGAAGCCGATGGGGCGATGCTGTTCTTCCAGCAGGTGCGCGATCAGCCCCGCGGTGCGCGCGAGAATCGGTACGCCCTTCAGCGCCGCGGCGGGATAGCCGGCATCCAGCAGCACTGCAGGAATGGCACCCGACACATTGAGTGCAAGCGACTTGCCGACGATGGCAGGGATCGCCTGTTCCGCCGCCAGCGCCGAGGCGACGTGCTCGCCCGCGACTTTCAGCTCCCGCGCCACCTCGAACAGACGCCGGGCGCGCGGATCGCGCGCCTTGTGCAGCGGATGGCCGTAACCTGGGATCGCACGGCGCGCCTGGCGGTACTCGCGCACCACCGATTCTGCTGCGGATTCGATCGTGGTGCCGTCCTTGCGCGCCACGATCTCGCCGAGGAAACGGCCGGCAGCCTCCGAGGAGCCGAGCACCACGGAGCCGCAACCGAGAATGCCGGCTGCGACCGCCCCTTGCAGAGCTTCGGGCGCGGCCGCCAGTGTCATGCGGCTCGCCTGCACGCTGGGCACCAGGCCGTGCTCGGCGATGGCGACGAGCGTGGCGTCGAGCACCCCGCGCTGCACCTCGCTGGGCATCGCACCGGTAAGGAGGAGCCAGAAATGATCCGTGAAGCCGATGCGGCCGATCAGCTCGCTGCACAGGTCGCGTCCGCGCACCAGGATGGTGTCCGCGTTGGACGCCGACAAGGCGGATGCGCGCTCTCTCTGCGACCCGATCTTCACGGTTATGTTTTTCGCTATCCGAAATCGGCTGCGATATGCGAATCATGCTGACCCCCCTTCACCGGAGGTGTCAAGCAGGTGCCCGGGCCGTTTGAATATTTCGCTTTCCGAAATACACTGCGTCCATGCTCAAGCGACGCGCTCCTCTCGGCCGCCGGGAAGTCATGGGTGGGCTGGCCAAAGGCCTGGACGTGATTCGCGCGTTCACGCGCGAGCAGCCGGCGATGACGCTGAGCGAAGTGGCCGGGGCCACGCGCCTGCCCGCGGCCACCGCGCGCCGCTGCCTGCACACGCTCGAGGAGCTGGGCTACGTGATGCGCAACGGCCGCAGCTTCCTGTTGCGGCCCAAGGTGCTGGAGCTGGGCGGCGCCTACCTCGAGTCGATGAACATCGAGACGCTCACCCGCACGTTCCTGGAGGAGCTGGCGCGCAAGACCGGCGATTCGGCCGCGCTCACGGTGCTGGACGGAACGGAAATCGTGTACGTCGCGCGCACGTCCGTGCGCACCATCGTGCGCCTGGAAGCGCACGTGGGCAGCCGTTTGCCCGCGTACGCGACCTCCATGGGGCGCGTGCTGCTCGCCGGCCTGAGCCCGGAGCGCCTGGCCGCGTACTTCGAGCAGGTGAAGCTCGTG